>JBFMCM010000203.1:0-6162 GCA_040754355.1 Chloroflexota bacterium
GCCGGGACACAGGTTACGGCCATGACCCAGCCGCGCACCATCTATGATTTCTACGGTTTCCCGCCCGAACTGTATGCCGCCACTTACCCTGCCCCCGGTTCGCCGGACCTGGCCGAACGCGTCCGGCAGGTAGTCAAGGCGGCCGAGGTGCGCCCCGACCTGACCTGGGGCCTGGATCACGGCACCTGGTCGGTGCTGAAACGCCTTTTCCCGGCCGCGGATGTGCCGGTGGTGCAGTTCAGCCTGGATGGAGCCCTCGACATGTCGCAGCACTATCAATTGGGAAAGCAACTGGCTGAATTGCGCGAGGAAGGTATCCTGATCCTGGGCAGCGGAAACATCGTCCACAACCTGGGGATCATGCGCTGGGGCGAGGAAGCCTTCGACTGGGCGAAAGATTACGATGTCAAAGTCCGCCAGTGGATTCTCGAGGGCGATCACGACCCCATCATTCAATACAAAAAGCACGGTCAGGCCGGATTGCTGGCCGTCAATTCGGCCGAGCATTACGAGCCGCTCGTGTACATCCTGGCGATGAAGGAAGCCGGCGAGCCAATCAGTTTCTTTGCCGAGAAGGTCACCTTCGGTTCGATCTCGATGCGCTCCGTGCGGATCGGCTAGATGACTACAAATCCCGATACGCCTCAGCAAACAGCGCTGGTTGGCCGCCCGTGTGCCAGAAGAGTACGGATTCCTCCTTCTTGAAGAATCCTTTGCGCGCCAGGTCAAGTAGACCGACCGCGGCGCGCCCGGTGTAGACCGGGTCGAGCAACAGCCCCTCGCTCTGGGCGAAGAGGCGGATGGCTTCGCGCTCGGCTTCGGTCAGCACCCCGTAACCGGCCTGGCAGTAATCGTCGTTGACCAGGATTTCCTCGGGGGAAAACTCGATGCGCTTGCCAATCTTTTCTGATGTGTCTGAGGCCAGCCTCGCTGCCCGGACCTGGAGCCTGTGGCGCGGTTCGTCCACGCTGATGCCCAGCAGGCGGCCTGTGTAGCCGAAGAGACGCGCTCCCAGCGTCAGCCCGGCCTGCGTCCCGCCCGAGGAAGAGGCGAAAACGATCCAGTCGGCTTTTTCTCCTTGTTTGAGAAATTCTTCCATCGCGTACACATATCCCAGCGCGCCGGTGGTATTCGACCCGCCGTAAGGGACGAGATACGGCTGTTTGCCTTCGGTTTTAGCCTGCTCGAAGGTCTCCGCCAGGACGCGTTCGCGGTTTTCCCGCCCTCCAGCCCAAACGATCTTCGCGCCGAGCAGACTGTCCAGCAGCAGGTTAGCGGATGAATGTTCGGGCTGCTCCCCGGCCAGGACGAGGAGGCAGTCGAAGCCGAATTTGGCCGCCGCCGCGGCGGTCTGGCGGCAGTGATTGGACTGGATTGCCCCTGCCGTGATGAGCGTTTTGGCGTTTTGCGCCTGCGCCTCGGCGACCAGGAATTCCAGCTTGCGAGTCTTGTTGCCGCCGAAAGCGAGGCCGGTCTGGTCGTCGCGTTTGACCTGTAGCCGCGGCAGGCCAAGGGTCCGGGCAAGACGCGGCAAGGGTTCGATCGGGGTGGGGAGGTGGGCAAAGTGCAGTCGAGGAATCATAATCTCACACTGTCAAGGTGACGATCCCGGCGATCGTCAGCAGCGGAATGGAATGCCTGGAATTGTACCCGAAACGCTGACGCTACCGCGCAATTTCTTGCCAAGCGGGTTGAATCAGAGTATATTTGTCCCAATTTGGAAGGAGGTAAGATGGAAAGACCTGCGCGCTATCATCCCATCCTGGTTGGTATTCACTGGTTATCTGCATTCCTGGTCATTGCCATGCTCATCATGGGGTTGTTCATTCTCAGGCGTATGCCCAACATTGAAGCGAAAATCCCATACCTGGCCATCCACATGGCGACCGGGATTATCATTCTGCTGCTGACCATCCTTCGATTGGTAGTACGGTTTTCCACCAAACTACCCGCTCCGGCTCGCGCCGGCAGAGCCTCTCTGGACCTGGTCGGAAATATTACCCACATCCTGCTGTACTTGGGGATGATAGCCATGGGACTGAGCGGCCTGGGAATCGCCTCCCAGGCAGGCTTGATGGATATTGTTTTAGGGAGATCAGGTGATTCCTTGCCCATCAATCTCTATATATACCCTTCCCGTTTTGGGCATGCCTACGTTGGGATGGCACTTCTGCTGCTGATCAGCCTGCACGTCGCAGCCGCGTTCTATCACCAGTTCCTGCGCAAGGATAATCTGTTCGCTCGGATGTCGTTCCGGAAAGGCGGTTCTTAGGAGGAAGAAATGGACAAGACTCCCGAGTTCGACCTCGCTAAAGCCCATCGCTTCTTTGCTGCCGATTGTTTCAACCGCACCTGGGATTATATTGACAAACCCTCGCGCACAAGGGAGGAGGACGAAGCCATGCTTCTCTTGAGCCTGACTTCGCTCTGGCATTGGACCCAGCGTGCCGACGTCACACCCACCAACTTGTCGGTAGGATACTGGCAGGTGTCGCGCGTCTACGCGCTGCTGGGGCAGGTGGAGAACGCCCGGCAGTTTGGGATGCTTTCCCTAAAAGAAAGCCAGAAAGAGGGCGTCCTGCCATTCTATCTCGGATATTCCTACGAGGCCCTGGCACGCGCCGAATCGGTTGCTGGGGATCGAGAAAAAGCAGCCTCTTATCTTTCCCTCGCCCGCCAGGCCAGCGAAAAGATGACGGACGCCGAAGCGAAGAAGATGCTGCTCGACGATCTTGCTACAATTCAAAGGTAATAACCTTGCAAGATTTAAAACAGGTCTTTGATACCCTCAAACCACGTCTAGAGAAATATCGCCCACCGCTTGTTCCAAAAACCGAGAACGAACGTTATTTCGATCTCTGGTCGTTCAAAGACTTGGTCATCGAGGGGCGGAAGCGAAAGGAAATTTTCTTTTCCGGGTTGATCATTCAGAAAGATTTTGTGGGCTTTTATTTTATGCCGGTGTATGTGGAAACCGAAATCAAAAAAATCTTTTCTCCTGAACTCTTGAAACTCCTGAAAGGAAAATCCTGTTTTCATATCAAGAAATTGACCCCCGAGTTGATTCAACAGGTGGAGGAAGCCCTGCATTTCGGTTTTTCTTTGTATCAAGAGCGCGGTTGGGTATAGGTATCCCCTGTTAATTCACTACCGGAAGGGTCAATAGTGCATGGGGGACAATCAGCAGGTTGCATGAATTTCCCAACTCTCTGGAGGCCAAGTCCAGCGCCTCCTCCATCGTCGCGGCCGGAATCATCTTGCAGGCAGTCACCAAGTCAGGATATTCACTGCCTACGATGACCACGCGGTTTTGGTCCAAAACTTTGGCCATCACGAAAGCCCGCTGCTGCCCCGGAGGATAGCCATTCCGGCGAGCATCCTCCAGAATGAATTGAACGTCGGGCGCCTCGCGCATGGCTTTCAGGAAGCGCTGCTCTCCCACTCCATTCCCAGCCCCTTCCTCACAACGCGCCGGGATGATAATGAAACCGCCCGGTCGCACCACCGGCGTCGGGGCGAAAAATAAATAGGACGCTGCCCGGCTGGCCTGGTACAGGTTGACACCCTTGGGATGTCCAACACCCCCAATCGCAATATCGTACTGGTGCGGGATTGGGACCTCATAAACCGAACGCGCGAAACCGACCAATTCGCGGAAAGCCTGTTCGGGGTGCCCGGCGGCGAGGCGCAGGACGCGTTTTTCCTCGTCCAGGACGACGTTCAGGATGAAGCGCAGGCCGGCGCGCTGACCGGCTTCGACCACGGCCTCCTGGAACGGGTTGCCGTCAATCTTTCCAAGCCGGGTGCCGGGATGGTCCACGAAGGCCGGGCCGTGCGTGTAGGCGATGGTCGGCTCCCCAGCCGCACCGATGGCCGCGGTCTTCGCCCCGCCGGAGTAACCGGCGTACTGGTGCGGCTCGACGATGCCGGTGGCAAGCAAAAGGTCCGCTTCGACCGCCGACCGGTGGATCAGGACCGGGGTCCCGCCCCGGGTTGTGCCCAGGTCCATCAGGGCAGAAGGGTTCTGCGGTTCACTATCCAGGACCCGGTACCTGCGCACCGTTTCCGGGCCGAGTTTTTCCGCCTTCTCCTCCGGCGTGGACGGGCGGTGCATCCCGACGCCGCACAGCAGGGTGATGTCTTCGTCCCGCACCCCGGCTTTCTCCAGTTCCCCCAGCATGGCCGGGACAAGGATATGGTCGGGGCAGGCGCGCGTGCTGTCGGTAAAGACGATGCAAACGCGGCTGCCGGGTTTGGCAAGTTCGACGAGTGGAGGGGAACCGATGGGATGAGCCAGGGCGCAGCGGACGGCGTCCTGAACGTCCGTCAGGGATTTTACCCGGCGCGAGACGGCCACGTCGGCCTGCATGGAAGAGGGCAGGGTAAACTCAAGTTCCGTTTTTCCATACGGGATTCGGTACGAGGTCACGCTCATAGCAGGTATTTTACCGGGGATTTGCCCGAAGCAGAGGTAGAATGGTGTAAAATCTGGCGCACACGGAAGCCTTCCGACTTGTCAAGGAGTATTTTATGCGAACTTTATTCAAGAAACGCCAAAATATCTTTATCCGTTTGATCCACGATCAGGCCCTGCTCACACTCGAGGGTTTGGAAGCCTTGAAGAATTATCTGGATACCCAGGAGCATGATGCGGCGAAGATGTTGACCACCAAGGAAAAGGAGGCCGACGAGGCTCGCCGCATCCTGATTGACGAATTGAACCGCACCTTTGTCACGCCCTTCGACCGGGAGGATATCTTTGCCCTTTCCCGCACGATTGACGATGTGCTCGACTATGCCTTCAGCACGGTCAACGAGATGGAAATCTTCAAGGTCGAGCCGACGCCTTTCATGCAGCGGATCGCCTCCCTGCTGCGCGACGCGGCCTACGAACTTCTCATGGCCGTGGACCGGCTGGAGCAGAACCCCAATGTGGCCGGCGACCATGCCCAGCGCGCCAAAGCCCTGGAGAACCGGGTCGAAGATGTTTACCGCGAGGCTCTGGCTGACCTTTTCAGCGGCGCGAACGATATCGAGCATGTCGTTACCATCCTCAAACTGCGCGAAGTCTATCGCCACTTGAGCAACGCGGCCGACCGCGGCGACGAGGCCGCTAATGTCATTGCAGACATTGTCGTCAAGATTGCGTAGAGGGAAGCACCTGGATGTCGCCGTTAATTATCGCTGTCATCATATTGGCTTTGGGATTTGACTTCCTGAATGGCATCCACGATTCCAGCAATGTGGTTGCCACGATGATTTCGTCCCGGGCGCTTTCGCCGCGGGCGGCCCTCTGGTTGACCGCCCTGGCAAATTTTCTGGGTCCTTTCATTTTCGGCGTTGCCGTTGCAGAAACAATCGGCCACGAGATTGTATCCGCCGATGCCATCAGCACCCAGGTCATCCTGGCTGCTCTGATTAGTGCAATAGTCTGGAATCTACTTACCTGGTATTTGGGCTTTCCGAGCAGTTCCTCCCATGCGCTCATCGGCGGCATTCTCGGCGCAGTCATGATGGGCGCGGGTTGGCAGGCGATCCAAATCAAGGGATTGGAAAAAATACTGGTGGCTTTGTTCGCCTCTCCAATTATTGGATTTGTATTCGGCTTTATCGCCCTCAGAGTGAGTCTTCTGCTTAGTTGGAACGCCACCCCGCGCGTCAACAGCCTCTTCCGCCGTTCCCAGGTTGTGACTGCCCTGGCGCTGGCACTCAGTCACGGTACCAACGATGCCCAGAAAACGATGGGTATCATCACCCTGGCATTGGTAACGGGAGGCTATTTGAGCGTTTTCGCAGTCCCAGTGTGGGTAATCGTCCTTTGCGCGGGTATGATCGCATTCGGAACGGCTCTGGGCGGCTGGAGACTCATCCGCACCCTGGGCGGCAAGTTCTATAAGATCCGTCCAGTGCATGGATTTGCCTCCCAACTGGCTTCTGCGTCGGTAATTCTCGGCGCCTCGCTGGTCGGTGGGCCTGTCAGTACAACCCAGGTAGTCAGTTCTGCGATCATGGGTGTGGGGGCGGCCGAGCGTTTCAACAAAGTACGCTGGGGGGTTGCGCGTGAGATTGCCATGGCCTGGCTGATGACCATCCCTGCGACCGGATTGCTGGCTGCGGGTATATATTGGATTATCATCCAACTTATTCCCTAGGTTTTTATCA
>JBFMCM010000204.1:0-23822 GCA_040754355.1 Chloroflexota bacterium
AAGTTCAGCGGGTAGGGTAAAATCCTCTCGGTAGGTCATGGTGTCTCTCCTTTTGGTGTCTCAACCGTGAGGATAACACTTGACCTACTCTTTTGTAGAAATTACAGAAAATAGTTTACACTACTATGAAAGTTCATAACAGGCTCTAAGTTGTAATAAGCATATAAAGGGTCAAACACTGTGAGCAACTATATTTTACCCGGCTTGGCCGAGCCAATGGAGTAAAATAGAGAGAGAAAGACAAAAAAGCAAAAACAAGAAGCAAAAAGGTTGCTTTTACCTCGAAAGGAGACCGCCATGCAAATCCGCTGCACCTACTGCCAGACCATGTTTCCCATCAGCCGTGACGAGACTCTCGCCGCCCTCGAGCGCATGGAACAGGAAAACCTGAAATTCTACGATGCCCACTGCCCGAAGTGTCGGCGCGCTAACCGCGTCGAACGCTTCAAGTTGGAATTCTCCTATCCCGGCTGGAGGGAAGCCATCAAGGAAATGGTAAAAACGGCCTCCCGGACCGCGCAGCCTGGCACGCCGGTCCCGGCTCCCGCTCCCGCCCCGAAAGCGGAACCGGCAGCCGCCTCGCCGAGGAAGAAGCATACGCACAAAGCCGCGGCGATATCCTCCCCGAAGGGGAAATCTGCCTCGGCCGCGAAAGGCGCGCCCAAGTCCGCAGCCGGCAAGAAACCGGCAGCCCTATCTTCCCCGAAAGGAAAGGCTGCTCCAAAGACTGCGGCGAAACCTGCTCCGAAGGCTGGGAAGAAACCCCTCCCCGCGACTGCAAAAAAGCCTGTGGCAAAACCCGCCTCGACGACTGGGAAGAAACCCGCGGTTGCCTCCGCGAAGAAACCTGTTGCAAAACCGGCCTCGAAAACGGCCAAGAAACCTGCCTCCGGGATGAAGAAGAAATGACCGTCAAGAACATTTTCATTGATTTTGGCGGCGTGCTGGTCCGCACCGAGGACAAGGCTCCGCGCCAGCGGGCCGCCGAAAGCCTTGGCCTGACAACTCCTGACCTGGAAAGGATCATCTTTGGGAGCGAAACCAGTCTGCGGGCTTCCACGGGCGAAATCCCGGAGGAAGCCCACTGGCAGGCGGTGGCCGAGACCCTGCGCCTGCCCCGTCCCGAGGCCGATAAAGTCACCGCCGAGTTCTTCGCCGGCGACCGCGCCGACCCAATTTGGCTCGGCTACCTGCGCGGCCTGCGCCCGGAACACAAGGTCTGCCTGGTCAGCAATGCCTGGTCGGGGCTGCGGACCTTCATCGCCCGCAACAAGTTCAGCGACGTTTTCGACCACATGGTCATCTCCGCCGAGGTCGGCGTGATGAAACCCGACCCGCGCATCTACCGCCTGGCGCTCGAGGAACTGGCCGCCAGGCCGGCCGAGTCCGTCTTTGTTGACGATGTGCTTGCCAACGTGGAAGCCGCCCGCCTGGTCGGCATGGCGGGCATCCATTTCATCCAGCCCGAAAAGGCGCTGGAAGAGTTGAAACATTTACTAAAAAATCACCGGTGACCTCCCGCCTGTCGGGGGGAAAGGTCACCTGACAGAATAGAAAATGAAAATCCAACTAAACAACCGCCCCGTCCTGCGCGAACTGGACGACGGGCTGGTGCTCTGCCGTTCGCAGGCGGACGACGTTGACGCGTTAGCCGAATTCAATGCCCGCATCCACAGCGACTTCGGCTTCGACACGCCGGACGAACGCGTCGGGGTCTGGACCCGCGACCTGCTCACCCGTCCCCATCCCACCTTCCACCCCGACGACTGCACGCTGGTCGTCGAGGCCGCCACAGGGAAAATCATCTCCTCGATGAACCTCATCTCCCAGACCTGGGCTTACGAGGGGATTCCCTTCGGCGTAGGCCGCCCGGAACTGGTCGGCACCCTGCCCGAGTACCGCAACCGCGGCTTGGTGCGTCTCCAGTTCGAGGAAATCCACAAGTGGAGCGCCGAGCGCGGCGAACTCGTCCAGGGCATCACCGGCATCCCGTTCTACTACAAACTCTTCGGCTACGAAATGGGAATGGAACTGGACGGCGGGCGGATGGGTTTCGAGGCCCTGCTGCCGAAACTGAAAGAAGGCGAAAGTGAACCGTTCACGTTCCGCCCTGCCACCGAGGCCGACATCCCCTTCCTGATGGAAGTCTATGCCCATGCCTGCCGGCGGCGGCTGATCACCTGCGTCCGGGACGAGGCCGTCTGGCGCTACGACCTGGCCGGCCAGAGCGAGAAGAACGTGGACCGGCTGGAGTTTCGCATCATCCATCGCGCTGAAGATGGTGAGCCGGTGGGCTATCTTGCCCATCCCTGGTACAACTGGAATTGGGGCCTGGGGGCGCGTCACTATGAACTCCAGCCAGGGGTCTCCTGGCTGGAGGTGACTCCCAGCGTGGCGCGCTATCTCTGGCAGACGGGAGAGACCTACTCGAAGCGGGACGGCAGGCCGCCGGTCCGCACCGCCTACGGTTTCTGGTTCGGGTCTTCGCACCCCTCCTACGAGGTCTTCCGCGACCGCCTGCCGCGCCTCCGTGACCCGTATGCCTGGTACGTCCGCGTCCCCGACCTGCCGAAGTTCATCCGCCGCATCGCCCCGGCGCTGGAGCGCCACATTGCCGAGTCGGTCATCGTCGGTTACAGCGGATCGGTGCAGATCAGTTTCTACCGCTCCGGCTTGAAACTAGCCTTCGAACGCGGCCGGCTGAGCGCGGCCGAGCCCTGGCAGCCTCTGCCGAAAGATGTAGGCCAGGCCGCCTTCCCCGATCTCTCGTTCCTGCAACTGGTCTTCGGCTACCGGACAATCGAGGAACTCGAACAGTCCTACGCCGATTGCTGGTACAACGGTGACGAGAGGCGCGCGGATGAGACGCGCCTGCTCCTGAATACGCTCTTCCCGAAGAAGGCTTCTTCGGTGATGATGGTGAATTGATTTTTATCCTCCCGCAGGTTGGAAAACCTGCGGGAGGATTAGGACTCGAATGAAACAATCTTTCCCAGCACAATTTCGCTCCCTCAACAAACCAGCCCGGCTGTTCCTGCTGGCCATCTTCTTCGACGGCCTGCTGTTCAGCGGCTTCATCCTGTTCCTCAACCTGTATATCCTCGAGGCCGGTTTCAGCCGCGACTTCCTCGGCATGGTCAATGCCGCGCCGTCCATTTCAGCGCTCCTGCTGGGCGTCCCGATGGGGCTGCTCTCCGACCGGATCGGGCGCAAACGCGCCATGATCATTGGCTTCAGCCTGGCTAATTTCGCCATCATCGGGATGTTGTTATCCCGTTCCGAAGCCGCCATCCTCGCCCTGGCGCTCGCCTGGGGCGCGACGGGACAGTTGTATATGCTCAGCCATGCCCCGTTCATGATGAAGGTCTCGGACGATAAAAGCCGCGATGTGCTCTTCAGTTGGAGTTTTGGCATGTTCCCGCTGGCCAGCACGCTGGGCAGTCTCCTGGCTGGCTACCTGCCGGGCGCCTTCAGGGACTCATTTGGTATTGCATCCAGCGCGGCGGCCTATCAGGCGGCGCTGCTCTTCTGTGTAACATCCAGTTTCCTGGTGCTGCTGCCGATCGCCTTCATTCGCGAGCCGAAGACCGCTCCGGCGGAGATGAAAACCGGGGAACCGGCGAGCCGGCCCTCGGTCTGGAAAGTGCTCTTCCGTCCCTTGACTCTGAAACTGTCCATCCCGAACCTGGTCGTCGGTTTCGGCGCGGCCACACTCGTCCCGTATTTCAACGTCTTCTTCGTCGAACGCCACCAGATGAGCGACGCGACCCTGGGCATCCTGTTCAGCATAGCATCGCTGGTGACCGGCGTGGCCTGTCTCGTTGCGCCGCGGCTGGTGGGCAACCTGGGCGGCAAGATCCGCACCGTGGTCATCGGCCAGGGCATCAGCCTGGTCTTCCTGCTCGCCATCGGATTCTCACCCTGGCCCTGGCTTGCGGTGGCCGGCTTCCTGGTGCGCGGCGCGCTGATGAACATGGTCGCCCCGCTCTTCGACGCCTTTGCCCTGGAACTGACGCACGAGAGCGAACACGGCGCGGTCAACAGCGTTCGCAACCTTGCCTGGAACGTGGGCTGGGCGGTGGGACCGTACATCTCCGGCGTGGTGCAGCAGCGCTGGGGTTTCGCGCCGCTGTTCATCAACACCGCGATACTGTATGCACTTTCGATTTTCTTGACGTGGATTTTCTTCAGGCCTGGGGCCAGCCGGGAACCGTTGCCTGCCCCTGTTGCAGAAAGTGCCTCTTGAAAAGCAAAAGCCCGACGGGTTATACTCGGCGAACGACAAGGAGATGATGAAACTATGTTCCATGGTGGTGGCTGGTTTGCATACATGCGCTCGGGCGATGAGAAGCCCCGCGTGACGCGCCAATTACTGGTGCGAGTTCTCAAACATGCCAGGCCTTATCGGTGGCATATCGTAGGCATGCTGCTCATGATCCTGCTGAGCACGGGACTCTCTCTGGTCTCGCCGCTCGTCTTCCGCCAGTTGATTGACCACATCCTGCCCTCCAAGGACCTCCAGCGGCTGGTCATCTACGCACTTGCCCTGCTGCTCGTCCCGCTGCTCAACGGCGGCATCAGCGTGATCCAGCGCAGGCTGAACGCAGCGGTTGGCGAGGGCGTCATCTACGACCTGCGCTCGGGCCTTTTTGCCCGGCTGCAGCGCATGTCGCTGCGTTTCTTTACGAACACAAAGGTCGGGGAACTGATGAGCCGCCTGAACAACGACGTGGTCGGCGCGCAGAACGCCATCAGCAACACCATCGTCAACATCGTCACCAATCTTATCGAAACGGCTGCCATCCTGGCGGTGATGCTGACCCTCGAATGGCGCCTGACCCTGGTCAGCCTGCTCATCCTGCCGCTGTTCATCTTCTTCGCCCAGCGGATCGGCGGCGTCCTGCGCGACATCGCCCGCAAAGCGATGGACCTCAACGCACAGATGAATGCCCACATGAACGAAACCCTCAACATCGGCGGCGCGCTGCTGGTCAAGTTGTTCGGGCGCGCCCGTGAAGAGGAAACCCGCTTCCGACAGCGCGCCGCGGGCGTGCGCGATATCGGCATCCGGCGGGCGGTGATCGGCTCGGGATTCTTCGTCCTGCTCGGGCTGGTCGGCGCGGTCGGCACGGCGCTCGTCTACGGCCTGGGCGGCTATTACGTCATCGCCGGGACCTTTACTGTGGGTACGATCGTCGCCTTCGGCGCGTACCTCAGCCAGCTCTACGGCGCCCTGCAGGGGCTGGCCGGCGCGCCGGTCGAGTTCAGCACCAGCATGGTCTCGTTCGAGCGCGTCTTCGAGGTCATTGACCTGCCCCAGGACATCCTCGAAAAGCCGGAGGCCGTCCCCCTCCCCTCCGTCCGCGGCGAACTCGAATTCGACGATGTCACCTTCACGTATGAGGTGGACGAATCCAAATTGCTCAGCCAGGTGAAACGCTACGGGCGGATGGAAGATGTGAAGGCAGTGATCTCTTTGGCGGATAAAGACAGTGGACCGAAGACGGTGGACGGTCAACGGTCTGCGGTCTACGGTCAGGAACGGAGCGCTTCGGACGGGGAGGCTGAATCCACCTCCCAGGCACGCGACGTCGCCATCGTTGGCGTTTCCTTTAAGGCGCAGCCCGGGCAACTGGTAGCGCTGGTGGGTCCTTCCGGAGCCGGCAAGACGACGCTGACCTATCTCATCCCGCGCCTGTACGACCCCAACCGCGGCGCCATCCGCATTGACGGGCATGACCTGCGCGAGGTCAGCCTCGATTCGCTTTCGTCCGCCATCGGCATGGTGACACAGGAGACGTATCTCTTTCACGACACCATCCGCACGAACCTGACCTATGCCAAAATGGATGCCACGCAGGCGGAGATCGAATCCGCCGCCCGGGCGGCCAACATCCACAACTTCATCATGGACCTGCCCGACGGCTACGACACGATCGTAGGCGAGCGCGGCTACCGGTTGAGCGGCGGTGAAAAACAGCGCATCGCCCTGGCGCGTGTCATCCTCAAAGACCCGCGCATCCTGGTGCTCGACGAAGCCACCAGCCACCTCGACAGCGAATCCGAAGCCCTGATCCAGGAAGCCTTGAAGCACGTCATGGCCGGGCGCACCAGCATTGTGATTGCCCACCGGCTGAGCACCATTCTCGCCGCGGATTCAATTTTGGTGATGGACAGGGGACAGATTGTCGAACGGGGAACGCACGAGGAGTTGCTCGCTCTTAACGGTCTTTACGCCCAACTTTATGAGACCCAGTTCAAGCGGGAGAAAGCCTAGCCCCACCCGTCGCTTCGCGACACCTCCCCCAAATTCGACATGGCAACATTGAATTTCAACCGGTATTTAGCGTCGGATTTGGGGGAGGCCTGGAGGGGGTGCGAGACACAGTTCATCAGGGAAAGGCCTGACGATCGAATCTCGAACCACCCGACGGAACCAGAGGGACAATATCCACAAGGGCAACCTCTACCCGGTCGCCATCCCGCCCAGTGGTCAGGAAGACATAAGTCCGCGCCCTAGACACTGGAACCGTACATCCCCGGCGCAGTCCTGTAGTGCTGGGGATTTGCATCGCTGTTCATCAACACGGTGGTGCTGTACGGGATAGCGATTGGCCTGACATGGATCTTCTTCCGCCCGTGGGCAGAGAGGAACCTCTTATCTGTTCCCTGATAGAGGATGCCTCTTGATATGCAAGTGCCTGGCATATCAATTCGCCGGGCATTTTTACACGGTCAGATTACCTACACGGGTAATCCTCCGTGTAGACAGATTCCCCTGTCCATGAGACACATATTTCGAGACGGCGATATCTCATTCATTTTCAGCTTCAGCTATTCAAGTTTGCCTTGTACTTCTATCGTTTTCTTTGATGCTTCTAATATTTCTTTAGCCTTTTGATCTTCCTTATCCTTGTTTGCAATGGCTCGAGAAAGTCTTTCGTGGGCATATTGACTAGAGGAGTCCGTTTCTAAAGACTTCGTTAATTCATCAATCGCTTTTGAATATAACCCAAGATTATTGAATAGATTACCAATATTAGCAATAATCCAAGGTTGCTTTCCCTCCGCCAGCTTATTGGCTTCCTCATATGCGTACATCGCCAAATTATTCATTCCTAAACTTAAGTAGCAATTCCCTAAAAGGGACCAATCACTGGCCTCTTTATTTCCTAAGCTTATTGCTTGGATCCGAAAAAAGCACTCCATTTGGTAATCACTTAGTTGATAAAAATAATGAGCAATCTCACGAATCACTTCTAGATTAACAGGGTCGCTCTTAAAACCACTGATATATGCAGTACGAGCTTCATCCCTTTGGCCGCGGGCTTTGTTAATTCTTGCGATTAGGCAATAATATCTAGAAGTGTTCTTTCCCTTTAGCTTGATTCTTTCATTGGCAATAGCCAGAGCTTCATCATATCTTTGATATTGTTCTAATACTTGAGTTTTCTGTAAGATCAGATACTCTGTATCTTTTATCTTTGATACGCCTCGATCAAGTACAGAGATGGCTTCATTAGGAAGATTCTTGTCTTGATAAGCCCAAGAATAACTTGAATATAGTGCGGGATTTGTGGGATATTGACCAATGAGATTCTCGTACTCTTCTATGGCGTTACTAAAATCATAATAACTCAAAATATGTGCTGCGGTCGATTTTAATAATTGTAGCTGTTCAACATCTTGTTCTTGTTCTATTTCAATAAGTACTAATTCACGCGCTTTTTTATAATCGTTGTGTATGAAGAAATAGAACCAGTCTTGCTCAATAGCATCTGATTCAACACTTTTCTGCATTTGCCCTGCATTAGCCTTATCTGTTACATTTGTAAGTTTGGCCGACGAATCAGAAATCAATTCTTTTCTATCATCCAAATATTTTGTCTGTTCAGGTTGTTTTAAAGTTTCTCCACTCCCAAATTCAGCCTCTGCTCCACCAGGAAGCTTTGTCTTTTGTAGCCTATTTATAAGCTGGTTTATAGATTTCCGAAAACCGAACATAAAAGCAAGCGAAATAAGAAATACTGTTATGGGCCAAGCAAGGATGGAGAGGATTTCTGAAGTAGACATTTAAAACCTCCTGCTCATAGATTTATTATACTCCCTCCTCATTGAATACTTTCATTTGGGCATTCTCTTTCGTACAGTCGAAAAATTGGATGTATAGGTGCAATCTTCTCTAGCAATCCGGCACGAGATCGCGCGAAAGGTGGTCAAGAGATCTAGCGATCCTGCCAAAACTATCACATCTGTAGACTGAACAGGGATGATAAAATACCTGCATGGGTACCCTCTATCTGGTCGCCACCCCAATTGGTAATCTGGAGGACATGAGTCCGCGCGCCGTGTCTCACCAGAAACCGAAAAGTAGTTGAAGTGCCAATTCATAAGTTTCTCAAAGACAATATTCTTACCTCTTTTCTGCAAGGAGTTCTGTATGATTATAAGGATTCCCTACGGATATAAGCCTGGAGAAAAAATTGTCGGCGAAGGTCTTTTTATTTGTCCGTTATGTCATTGCAAACGGCCTTACGCCAGAATTAAACTCACAAAGAACTATTTCTTTGGAATTTTTTCTATTCCTGTGCAAAACATGGCAGAATTTATTCAGTGTGGTGGTTGCTTAAAATCACTCACTCTTGACTTTTTAGATGCACAGAAGCAGCTAGGCATTGAAGTTTCGGACGAATTAACCCCAAAAGAGATGTTTGATATTTGGGAAAGGGTATATAAAAATGTTCAAGCAGAGGCAATCCTTGCAAATGATAAAACGGTTGTAGAAGGTGTTACCCCAGTTCTCTTTACTACTGCGAAGTGTATGCAAGAAGCCGGTGTAGCAATTAAATTGGGGAAGATAAATGATGCGCGTCAAAACCTGTATAACATTTTATTGCTCACAAACGAGTGGCTGACCGCGTGTAATATGGATAATTTTACTTGGGCAAGAAAAGTTCCTAAGCTACATTCAAAACAGATGGAGTTTAATGAAGTTTCTCATCTACTTTTGAGCAAATTACCATTGGAGAACAAATAAAATCCGGCTTATAAATACCAAGCATAATATCAGGTGTACAATATTTGCATGGGCACCCTGTATCTGGTCGCCACGCCGATCGGCAACCTGGAGGACATGAGTCCGCGCGCCGTGCGGACTCTGCGCGAGGCGCGTCTCATCGCCGCCGAAGATACGCGCGTGACCCGCAAACTGCTGACACACTTTGATATTCACACTCCCCTGACCAGTTACTACGAACACAACAAACTGACCAAACTCGACTCTATTCTGGCCGCGCTGGCGCAGGGTGACGTGGCGCTCGTCTCCGACGCCGGGACTTCGGCCATCAACGATCCCGGCTACGAACTGGTGAGAGCCGCCCTCGTCGCAGGACACAACGTTTACCCGGTGCCGGGACCGTCCGCGCCGGTCGCCGCGCTGGCCGCCTCCGGCCTGCCAACGGACGCCTTCCTGTACTTGGGTTACCTGCCGCGCAAGGCCTCCGAGCGGCAGAAGTTGGTGGGACAAGTCTCAGACTTGTCCTACACATTAATCTTCCTCGAAACCCCACACCGTCTGTTGGCCGCGCTGGCGGATCTCGAATCCGCTCTTGGAGACCGGCAGATCGCCGTTGCCCGTGAACTGACCAAGATTCACGAGGAAATCTGGCGCGGGACGATTGCCGGAGCCATCAAGCACTTCACGCAGAACGAGCCGCGCGGTGAGTTTACGCTGGTGGTGGGGGGCAGGGAGAAGGAACAAGTAAAAAGGTGGACGGAGGACAAAGTGATGATCGCCGTCAAGTTCGGCTTGAAACTGGGCGAGTCCCCCTCCGCGCTGGCGAAGCGGGTGGCGCAGGAGAGCGGGTGGGAGAGGAAAGAAATTTACAAACGAATCACTGCCTTACGAGATTGAGTCATGTCGAAACCCGGCCTCTCTGAGCGCCTCTCCGTCTGGATGGAAGTGGAAATCCTCAGCCGCCTGACTCCGAAGGACGGCGTCGGGCCGGTCTTTAAGTGGATTTTCAAGATCCCCATCCTGTACTACAAACTCGGCCTCGGTTGGATGCTGGAGAAGCGTTTCTTGCTGCTCACCACGGCCGGGCGCAAGACCGGCAAACCGCGCCGCACGCCGCTCGAATACGTCTACAACCCGCAGGAAGATACCTACCGCATCGCCCCCGGCTGGGGCGGCAACACGGACTGGTACAAGAACGTCCGGCATGACCCGCACGTCTCGGTGCAGGTGGGGCGGCGCAAGTTCGAAGCCGTGGCGGAACCGGCGCCTGTCGAGGAGGCGGCCGCATTCATGGCGGCTGTTTCCGAACGCCACCCCAGCATGGACAAAATCTGGAACCGCTGGAGCGACAGGCCAGTGGACGGGACGTTGGAGAGTTACATCTACGCGGCGAAGTTCTTCCCCTCCGTGCGGTTGAAACCACGCCGGGAGCAGGAAAGATGAAACTGGAACTGCTCTGCGAGAAACCCAAAAGACGGGCGCGCTCCACCCCCTTGCTCTTCGTCCATGGCAAATGGCACGGCGCGTGGTGTTGGGCCGAGTACTTCCTGCCTTATTTTGCCGGACACGGCTATACTTCATACGCCCTCAGCCTGCGCGGACACGGGGAGAGCGAGGGCCGCGCCCGGCTGCGCTGGACCTCCATCGCTGATTATGTTGCCGACGTGGCGCAGATTGCCGGTCGAATGGAAACACCGCCGGCGCTCATCGGCCACTCGATGGGCGGTTTCATCACCCAGAAGTACCTGGAGAACCATGCCGCCCCCGCCGCTGCCCTGCTGACGGCCATCCCGCCCACCGGCCTGTGGCCGACCATCGGGCTGATTTTCCGCCGCCGCCCGGGAGTTGTCATGAAAATCCTTTTCACCCTGCGGTTCTCCCCGGCGGTCAGCACCCCGGCCCTGACGCGCGAAGCCCTCTTCTCGGCGGACATGCCCGAGGGACAAGTGTGCGCGTATCATCAACGGATGCAGGACGAGTCCTTCCGGGCCTGTCTTGACGAATTGGGATTGAACCTGGTGCGCACAAAACGGGTCAAGACGCCGCTGCTCGTCGTCGGCGCAGAAAACGACACGCTCATCCCTCCCAACCTGGTCAGGAAGACGGCAGATCTCTACGGCACACAGGCGAGAATATTTCCTCACATGGCCCACGATGTCATGCTCGAAAGGGGCTGGCAGATGGCGGCAGACTGCATCCTGGAATTCCTGAAAGAACGAGGCATTTAACGTGAATCTCGACGATTTGGATTTGATCCACAAACTTGACGCCCAAAACATGCTTGGCGAGATTGACCATCTCCCAACGCAACTGGAAAAAGCCTGGGAATTGGGACAACATCAGGACGTAGGTCACGCTTCCAGCGGGACATATGAGCGTGTCCTCATCTCAGGCATGGGCGGCTCGGCCATCGGCGCGGACCTGGTGGCTGCTTACGCCTCCGCGGCCTGCCGCCTCCCTGTCATCGTCCACCGCGACTACGGCCTGCCGGCCTGGGCGCGCGGAGCCGAGACGCTGGTCATCGCCTCGTCCCACTCCGGGGATACCGAGGAGACGCTGGACTCGTTCGAGACCGCGCTGAAAAATAAATGCCGCCTGCTGGCGATCTGCACCGGCGGCGAATTGGAGAAGCGCGCCGACGCGGCGGGCGTTCCGGTCTGGAAGTTCGCGCATGCCGGTCAGCCGCGCGCTGCGGTGGGTTATTCGTTTGGGCTTTTGCTGTCGGCCTTCGCGCGGTTTGGGTTGATAGATACACCTGAAAAGGTAACGACTGAAGTCGTTACTACAGTAACTGCCATGAAGAAACAGCAAGAAAGTTTGCGCGCTGAGGCGCCGGTGGCGCGGAACCCGGCCAAGCGCATGGCGGGTCAACTGGTCGGGCGCTGGGTCAACGTCTACGCCTCCGGCCTCCTGGCACCAGTGGCGCGCCGCTGGAAAGGACAGGTCAACGAACATGCCAAAGCGGGAGCCGGTTTCGAGGTCCTGCCCGAAGCGGATCACAACGCTCTAGCCGGGACGATGAACCCGTCTGACACTTTGTCGCACACGTTCAATTTGTTCCTGCGCGCCGCGTCCGACCACCCGCGCAACCGTCTGCGCGCCGACCTGACGCGCCGGGCGCTGATGCTGGAAGGTTTGAGCACGGATTTTTACGATGCGCAGGGGGATTCGCCGCTGGCGCAGATGTGGACGACGGTCCATTTTGGTGATTATACGGCCTTCTACCTGGCAATCGCCTATGGGGTGGACCCGACGCCGGTGGAGGCGTTGCAGAATTTCAAAGCGGAGATGAAAGTCGGATAAATTCGTTAGGCAGCAGTCGAACTGCCGCCCAATTGTTCGAGGCTTCCAAATGAGGAGCAACTTAGCGCTTACGGCTGTTTCACAAACAGGGCGAAATCAATCTGCTCGTAATAATATTCAGGCGTGAAATAGAGGCGGATCTTTCCCTCCGACTGGCCTTGCAGGAGGACATCGCTTATCTCGTTCCAGAGGAGCGAGGTCGAATCCAGCACGTCAATCTCGCCGCGCAGGAGGTAATCGCCTGTTTCCGGTTGCGGGATGAAGCGGATGACGATGGCGGGGGTGGTTGGCGTTCCGCCGTAATAATAGGGATTGGCGGTGAATACCATTTGCTGGCCGTATTCCCGCTCGGTAAGCATGTACGGCCCGACGCCAATGGGGGTTGTGTTCACTTCCTCCAGCCACTGCCAGTAATCGGCCGGTACCTCGTCCAGCCGCCCCCACTCGGTCATGCGGTGCGCGGGCTGGCGGCCGATGGGCGGCAGGAAATACTGCGGGTCGTGATAACCGGGCTTCCAGGTCACCGTGTAGGCGTTGTCGCTGTGGAAATCCACGCTGGCGATCTTCTCGCAGGCTGGCGGAGGCTCAAGATACTCCCCCCCTGCTTCCGGGTTGCAGAGGACTTCATAGGCCAGTTGATAGTCGGCGCGCGTGACCGGAATCCCGTCCGACCACGTCAGCCCGGCGATGAATTCATAGGTCACGTCCAACCGGCTCATCTTCACCACGCCGCCCTCGAAGACCACCTCCTCCCCCTGCGCGTCGAGGATGCGGACACCCGGCTCGAGGGTCACGGGGTTCCCATCGGCGTCTATCACCTCTGTGTCGGCCTCCACCGTCACGGCATCAAGCGTTGCCCCGCCGTTTTCCAGCGTCGGGAATTCAGTCAGGGTGACCGGCTGATAATCATATCCCGTGTTGACGTAATCCAACCCGTCAATGAGCGCATGAACTGTGAGGTTGACCCAAGAATCGTCCAGCGGATGCAGGCCGGCTGGTTCGGAGCGTTCGCCGATAACGATGACCTCCTGGCCCGGGATCAGCCACTGCGCAGCATTCCAGGTGTAGACCTCGCCGGGCAGGGGCGCAAAGTTTTGCATGTCGGCGCGCGTTGCGCCGACCCCCACGCGCTGGAAGAGCGGCAAGCCGGGCAGGTCGCGGGTGTATTCCTCCTGCAAGATCCGATAGGACGATCGGCGCGCTTCTTCTTCGAGACTGCCTGCCGCCTGGCGGGCGGCCTCATCTGCTTTCGAGTTGCACCAGCCGCTGAAGTTTTGTCCCTGCCAGCCGTTTTCGGACGAGGGGATGCGGTCGCAGGCGAACCGCGAGCGCACTTCGAGGTCGTATTGTGCGACCCAGGCATAGGCGGCCAGTTCGAAGCCGCGCGTTTGGAGTGTTCCCTCTGCGGCGTAAAATTCTTCCGCCGGAAGATGGATGACTTCCACCCTCAGGCCGCAGGCTTCCATCTGCTCCACGAAGACGGGCACCCAGGTTTTGCGGAATGCAGACTCGGTGGTCGTCAGCGTGAGGCGCAGTTCCTGTCCGCCGGCATTGACGCGGTAGGGCGTGCCTTCCGGCAGAATCCAGCCGGCCCCTTCGAGGAGCGCCTGGCCTTTGGCGGCATCGTAAGGATAGCGGGAAAAGGCGTCCTCCCCGGCGTAGAAGGGGTGATCCGCGGGCAGGAACGAATCCATCTCGTTCGGCGATGTATCTGCCAGCCACGGATAGACGGCGCGGATCAGCCCGGCGCGGTCGGTGCAGTGGGCGATAGCCTGGCGCACGCGCAGGTCGCCGAGGATGGGATGGGGGGCGGCAAATGTTGGGGAGAGAGCAGCAGGCGCGGCGTCCGGAGACCGCAATCGGAGTGCGGCTAGGACGATGGTGAGAAGGACTAACCCGGCTAAAATACCAAGAACGAGCCAGCGTGGTCTGTGCATCGCTTTCCTCCTTGAAGTTTGAAAGGATTCCCCTCTCATTGTATGATGCCGCGGGCTGTGCATCAAGCGTTATTTACTTTACCAGCAAGCCAATCCCTCCTGCGATAAGCCCCAGGGCGGCGCCGGCGGCCACGTCCGAAACGTAATGTACACCCATAGCCACGCGCGCCAGCGCCACCAGGGGCGCCCACAGGCAAAGAAGGATTGCCAGCCAGGCGGGTCCGAGGCCGATGGCCAGAATGGCAATCAGGACTGCCCGCGCCGCGTGACCGGACGGGAACGAATGTGGGTCGGTGGCGCGGTAGAATCCACCCCACTCGCCCTCCGGCCTGCGGCGGCGAATGCTGAACTTGACCGCCAGCACGATAACCGCCAGCGCAATGATACTGACCAGCACCGTCAGCGCCCAGGCGCGCCAGAATGCGTCTCCCTGCCAGGCCAGCAGACCCAAACCGGCCCACCAGAACCACGAGTCTCCTGAATGGGCCAGGAAGATGCACAGGCTGCGTAATAATCCCGGACGCTCGGCCACCCGCATTCGCACGGAGAGTCGAGCGTCCAGTTCGAGAAGTTGCTTTAGGTTCATTTTTTCGCAGGTTTCTTTGCGGCTGGTTTCTTTGATGCGGCTTTCCTGGCCGCCGGTTTCTTCACGGCAGGTTTCTTTCCCTTCGATTTGGCCTTTCTCCTCCCGACTGCCTGGTTTTCGGCTTTCTTCAAGCGTCTCTTGAAGTCTTTGCGCATGATTTCCAATTGATGCGGTTTATCCACGTCCATGCCTACTTCCGCATAGGGGCAGACGAAGGCCTGCCCGGTGATATCCAGTTTTTTGCAAATTTTCTCGATGACTTTTTCCAGTGTCAGCCTGCGGAAGAGCAGGAGGATAAGCGTATCGAAGCCGATCAAGGCAGCCTGTTTGGCAGGACTTTTTCGGGCGTTGGAGATTTTTTCCCACAGGCCGCTTTCATCCTCTGCTACCACAAGTTTGGCGCGTGCCACGTTCATATCGCCCCCGCAGATTTCCATGTCCTTGAGCCGGGTATAAGTGCGTTTGGATTCGGGGAAACGTTTCTCCATCACCTCGCGCTGGATGATGTTGTAGTAAACGTCGTCATCGGTTTGCATGGCCGTGTTCACCACCCAGTCCACCATTTCTCCACTGATGGCCGGAATGTCCGACGAGACGAACAGCACGTGCTTGCTCTTCCTGCCCAGTTCCACTGACTTGCGGACTCCCGCCCGGAAGTTATCCAGCATGCGTCCCTGATTGGAGATGTAGTAGAGCGGTTTCCGGCAGGTCAAGCCGGCTTTCTCGGTCAGGCCCACCACGATCACAGTGTCAATGGTCTTTGCATTCGAAAGTGCATCCAGCACCCACTGGATCATCGGTTTCCCGGCGATGTCCAGCAGGGCTTTGTTATGGCCTTTCGTTTCGGAATACAGGGGTTCTTCCGGGAGAGGGATTCCACCCGCGGTGACAATCGCATCCATAATTTCTCCTTATGCAATGATTGATATGCAAATTATACGGCAATCCTGCCGGCCCTAATTGAGCACCTGCATGGTCGGCTCGAAGTTGAGTTGATTCAATAATTCCTCGTACTCGGCATGAGTTAGAACACGACCTTTGCCCGAGACAGCAATCAGCGCCGATTCCATCATATTCGTGCCAAAGGAACGGCCCTCCAAAACCGGCGTGGTGGTCACCAGGTATTTCACGCCGCATTTTCGGAACAGTTCGGTATCTTCCACGGTGGTGGTATTGGTAACCACCACTTTGCCCTGCATGTCATCCGGCATGTAGCGCTTGATGTAATGGCAGTCCCCCGCCACCACCGTCGCCCATTGGAACCACTTGGGATATTTGGGCTTGCGCTGTTCCTGCTTCTCGCCCGTGGGGTAGACCCACTCGAAAGGCAGGCGCCCGGCCAGGGGCATGACCAGCGCCGCCAGGGTCTTGAGTTGTTTTTCGGTGTGCAAAGGAATATTCATGCCAAGAGAGAACATAAAATCGCCAAATGTACACTCATACCCGCCATCCAGGAAGGAACGCGTCATGCCCCAGCGGTCGGCGCCGGTCATAATAAAAGCCTTGCGGCCGCGCGCATCAATGTAATCCTTAATGTGTTTATCCAGGAAGGGAACGGCTTTCTTTTCCAGTGTGATTTTCAAGCCGGTGCCGTCTACGATGGGCGTCTGTTTGACGAAGCGCACCATCTTGTTGACCGAATACAGCGGATACCATTTGGTATCCACCAACAGGCCCAGGTCTGCGCCGCCCACGCCAAAGGCGTCCACCTTGCCGTCCAGTTCCTTGTATTTTTGTGCTGCGATTTCCATATCGCCGTCCGTGCCGATGCGTTCGATGCTGACTTCCTCCCCTAGCAGTTTTACGGTGACAGCCTTGTTGCGCTTGGACGAACCCAGGCTGATGCTGACCGCTCGTTTCATAACAGCCTCCTCTTTTGGGATTGAACGCCGCGAGTATACACCCAACTCACGGTTCTGAATATATGCAACCCCCATTCAGCCGCCTCGTTCTGGACCTCGCACCTGCTCCCGTTAAATCGGGTAGAATCAGCCTGTAAAATCCGGAAGGGAATAGAGTCGAACAATGAGAAGGGCCATCATCATCTTCCTTGCTTTATACGCTTTGTGTACAGGCTATTCTATCGTTTGTGTTATTCTGGGTGTGATGCCCTCACCGCTCATCACCCCTTTCACCACCCTGACCGGCTTTGTCTTTGCCCTGCTGCATGCCAGCCAGCGGGAAGGCTGGAAGCGCGCTCTGCTGCTCTTGGCATTCGTTTTCTTTATCAGCCTGCTCTTCGAGAGTGTCGGGGTTGCGACAGGCTTGATCTATGGGCCATACCATTACACCGACAAACTTGGTCCCAAGTTCCTCGGCTTGGTTCCCTACCTCATTCCAATCGCGTGGTTCATGATGAGTTATCCCTCCTTCGTCATTGCAGACTGGCTGGTTCCATCGGCTTGGCGGCGCGGGCTGAGGGTCCCGGCGGTTGCGGCTGTGGGAGGACTCGCCATGACCGCCTGGGACATGGTGATGGACCCGGTCATGGTCTACAACGGCCACTGGGTCTGGGACGTAGAGGGGGCCTACCACGGCATCCCGTTGCAAAATTTTTGGGGTTGGTGGCTGACCGTCTTCACCACTTACATTCTCTACATGCTTGTCTCGGCGAAGCGAGAAAAATTACCCCAGGCCAGGTTCGACCAACTGGCCGTGGTCAGTTATCTGGTGACCGCGCTGGGGATGGTGCTCTCGTCGCTGCTCGGAGGGGCAGGCGAACTGGGGCTGATTGGTATTTTTACTATGGCCCCCTGGGTGATTGCGGGATGGCTGAAAATAGCGGATAATAAGCCATAAGGATATCTGTTATGAGGAGGCGCTATGTCAGACTTGGTTGTAAATATCATATTAAGTCTTATTAGTCTGGGGATCGCTTTTTGGGCTTTTCAGAACTGGCGCAGGAAGAAAAACCTCTGGCTCGTGCTGGCAGTTATCACTGCCGTCCTGGCCGCGGCCGCCTTCTGGCTGGGATTGGTTAACGGCGCATTCCTGGGCATCCTGGCCGCAGCGCTCTTGTTTCTCGGTTTGTGGACAAAACGCGGCCGCCTGTGAATTGCGCAAATGCGCCCTTTGTGATAAAGTTTGTACATAAATCCACTTTGAGAGCCAGCCATGACCCGTAAACATGAAATCCCCGATATCATTGTCAGCCGCCTGCCGATTTATCTGCGCGCCCTCCAACACATGCAGACCCAGGGACAGCAGACCACTTCCTCCCAGGAACTGGGGGAACGGCTCGGTATTTCCGCCGCCCAAATCCGCAAGGACCTTTCACAATTTGGCGAGTTTGGCAAACAAGGTACCGGCTATAATATTGCCTTCCTATACGCCAAACTGCGTGAGATTCTGAACGTCGAGGGCGTTTGGGACCTGGCAATTGTTGGCATGGGCGACATGGGCCACGCCCTGGCGCGCTACTCCGGTTTCAAGAATCGCGGCTTCCGCGTGGTGCTGGCCTTCGACAACGACCCGGCCAAGATTGGCCAAAAGGCCGGAGCGTTCACCATTCTCAACGCGGATGATATGGTGAGCGCCATCCGCCAGGCCGGTATCAAGATTGCCATGTTGTGCGTCCCGGCTTCGGCAGCCCAGGAAGTGGCTAATAAACTTGTAGAAGCCGGAGTGAAAGCCATTCTAAATTACGCTCCCATCAGTTTGAACATGCCCAAGGATGTGCGGGTGCAGTATATTGATCCATCTATTGGCTTGCAGCGTATGGCATATTACCTTGATTAATGTGATAAAAACCGGCCTCCGAGGCCGGTTTTTATATGTTAGGTGATTCCCCAAAGTGTGAATTACAGAGTACTGCGCAAATAAACGAACCCAAATCTGCATTTCCTGCCCGCTTCTGGGCTGTTCCAGTTCAGGTATTTTTACAAGAAGCAGTAGAAGAATTATGCAACTGGCACTGCCGCGAATCCCAGCCCGTTGGGGCCGACATGCGTCCCAATGGCAGTGGTCACGTTGACGATGAAAGGCAAAACCGGCACCCGCGACTTGACCTCCTCCAGTAATTGCCGGGCGGCTGTCTCCGCATTGGTGTGGAGCACCGCCAGTCGTTCCAGCGGGCCAAAAGAGTTCAGGGCCTCGGTCAAGCGCGTGATGCCTTGCAGACGGGTGCGCGCCTGCCCTAACCGGTGGACGATGCCGTAGCGCAACTCGACCAGCGGCTGGATGTGCAACAGAGAGCCGATCATGGCTTTGGCCCAAGAGACGCGCCCGCTGCGGCGGATATATTCCAATGACTCGAGCAGCGCCACCACGCGCACGCGCCGCCGGACACTTTCCACGATGGATAACAGTTCCGCCAGGACTGCGCCGCGGGCAATGCCCTCCGCGGCCGCCAGAACTTGGAAACCAATTCCCAGACTCAACTGTTCGCTATCGAGGACTTTCACACGCTCGCCGAATCCCTGGGCGGCCAGGCGGGCGGCGTTGAAGATGCCGCTCAGGCTGTTGGCGGCGTGGATGGAGAGCACTTGCTCGGCCCCTCCCTGGAATAGTTTTTCATACTTCGCCTGGAATGCCCCCACCGATGGGGCCGACGTGGTGGGGGGCGGCTTCATATGCGGCAGACGGGTGTAGAACTCTTCCCGGCTGATTTCGCGCCCGTCTTCGTAACTGCGCCCGCCGATGTTAATAAGCGCCGGGACCACTTCGATGCCATGCTGTGCCTGCACTTCTGGAGGAATATCAGCGGTGCTGTCGGTAACCAGTCCAATCTTCATACGGATCCTTTTTGCATGATGGCCATTCCGATGCTCTTCGTTCCCAGCAAGGCGGCCAGGTGCGGTGGAAAAATGTGTTCGCTGAAATGCGCCTCTGGGTGCACTTCCTGGATATGTTGACGCAAGGGGCGCGTCCGCGTGCTGTCCTGGCCTGCCCCATGTGCCAAAGCCACGCGCCGGGGAGACTCGAACTCGTCCAGGAATTCTTCGAAGCAATCCACAACCGCCCGTGGGGAATGCCCCTTTTCCAGCGGTGAGAGTCGACCATCTTCGAGCATGAAGATGGGGAACATGCCCAGGATTTCGGCGGCCTGGGCCTGCGCCGGGCTGAGATGACCGTTTTCGGCGAGCGTATTCAGGTCTGGGAGAAAGAACAGCGAGTAGATGTAAGGAATGACCGCGCGCACCTTTTGGATGACTGCACCCATCGTCTCTCCCGCGGACGCCGCGCCGGCTGCCGTTTCGACGAGCCATCCCAACCCGGCAGCGGTTGTGCGTGTGTCCAGCACCTCGACATCGGCGTGGTTGCTGAACTGGGCGGAGGCCGAGAGGGCATGCTGGGCCACCGGGCTGAGCAGGGAGGAAACGGTCATTACCAGGATTGAGTCGTAGGTTTGGCTCAATTCCTGGTACAGATGCAGAAATGTTTGCAGGGAGGGAGGTATGAGCCGCGGATCGGAAAAACGCGGCGGCCGGGGATTGGCTCCCTGGTGCGCGACAGGCTGCAGGTCGAAGGAGGCGATAAAGACACGCTCCCGTCCCGGGAAATTGGTGCGCGTAAATTGTGCCGTGCTGTCGGTCAGGATGCAAACGCGGGGCATAGGATTCGGGCGGCCTCTCACCGCCCCGGCCTTTATTCCACTGAGATGACGAATTGGTAATGCGGCTGGCCGCCGTCCTGTAATTCGATTTCCTGGGCAGGGAAGGCGGCACGGATGACGTCTACGATGCGGTTGGCTTCAGTGACCGGCAAGTCTTCTCCGTAGAAAAGCGTGATGAGTTCCAGGTCGTTTGCTTTGGCTTGTTGGAGCGCCTGGAGGCAGGCATGCTCCACGGAGTCGGTGGAGACGGCCAACCTTCCGTTGACAAGTGCGATCACTTGCCCCTGCTCCACGTTCACGCCGTCAATTTCCACCGAACGCGTGGCAGTGGTGATCTCGATGGCTGTGATATCGTCCAGGGCGCGGATCATTTTGCCGCTGATGGTTTCCAGATCGCCATCCGGGTTGAGGTGCATCATGGCAGCCAATCCCTGCGGGATGTTGCGGCTGGGGACAATCTGCACGTGCTTGACAGTGACTTCCTTGGCTTGCTGGGCGGCCAGGATGATATTCTTGTTGTTGGGCAGAATAATGATTTTGTCGGTCGGAAGGTTTTCGAAGGCGTCGAGAATGTCCTTCGTGGACGGGTTCATCGTCTGCCCGCCGGCGACGATGGCAGCCACGCCCAGGCTGGCAAAGACGCGCGACAGCCCCGCCCCCGGGGAAACGGCCACCACCGCGATCTGCCCGGCTTCGATATTCGCCAGTTCGAGGCGGCTTTTGGCACTCTTGCGATCAATACTTTCCATCTGGGCAAGCAGGTTTTCCATGGCCACTTTGGTGATCGTGCCCAGTTTCATCACATAGTCAATCGGTTCGTAGCGCTTTTCGGTCGGGACGTGGATGTGCATCCGGTACATCCCTTCACCTTCACCCACCTGGATGGAGGTGCCGATCTTTTCCAGTTCGCCGTAGAAGGATGGCAAGTCGAGATTTTGGGCCGGGACGAAATCCACCACCACTTCATAATCCTGGCCGGGTTCGATGGATTCCATGGTGTCCTCCAGATTCATGGCCG
The DNA here is from genome assembly GCA_040754355.1 of Chloroflexota bacterium. Lineage (GTDB taxonomy): Bacteria > Chloroflexota > Anaerolineae > Anaerolineales > Villigracilaceae > UBA877. The sequence continues at coordinate 21,415 of JBFMCM010000204.1, forward strand.
AAATAGGTTGGACAGCGGCCACAGGCGCCTCCAGCGATTCGCCGTGCAGGAAGCGCAGCATTCCTTCCAGGATGTAATACAGGCCCTTGCCGCCCGAATCGACTACACCAGCCTGTTTGAGTACCGGGAGCAGGTCGGGCGTGCGCTGCACAGAGGCCTCGGCGGCCGGGAGGATGCGTTCGAGCATCTCCACCGGGTCGCGGGTTTCGGTGAGCGCCTGTTCTGCGGCGGCAGCCACGTCTTTGGCAACGGTCAGGATGGTACCTTCCACCGGGCGGACGACGCCCTTGTAGGCGGTATCACGTGCGTCCGCGAAGGCTGCCGAAAGTGACGGCCCGTCCAGTATTTCTTTGTCATGCAGGGCGCGTGCAAAGCCGCGCCAGATCTGGGAGAGGATAACGCCGGAATTGCCGCGCGCCCCCATCAACGCACCCTGACTGACGGCCGCCGCCATCTGCCCCACCGCGCGGTGCCCGAGGTCGTCTATCTCATTGTAGGCCGACTGCATGGTCAGTACCATGTTCGTGCCTGTGTCGCCGTCTGGGACAGGGAAGACGTTTAGCGCATTGACGATCTGCTGGTTGGCGCGCAGCCAGGTGAGGCTGGCCTCCACCATTTTTTTGAGCATCTGTCCGTCAATCGGCGCGGCCCCAATGCGTTCTGGCAGCGTGTGTTCGTCTGGATTCATAACGAATAAAATCTCCAAAAATGTGATCAGGTGCTGCTGACGCGCAGACCCTGGATGTGCACGTTGACATCATGCACCGGCAATCCCAGCGCCTTCTCCACGTTGAACCGCACGGCGTTGGCGACGCTGTTGGCTACCGATGTGATGCGCGTGCCGTATTCCACGATAACGTGGATGTCAATGTCCACCGTCTCGCCGTCGTAATGCACCGAGACGCCGCGCGCGGGGTCTTTGGTGATGGAGAGTCCCTCGGCCAGGTTCTTCGGCGCCAGCCCGACCACGCCATAGGACTGCAGGGTGGCATGATAGGCGATCGTCGCCACGGCTTTCGGGGAAATGTGGATGGTGCCAAGCGTAGTAGTTTCTTCTCCCATAGGTTTATCCTTCTCTCTTCGTTATCTTTAATTAACACTCGTCTTGTACAAGGATGCGTATCGTGGTAAAATACGCCGCCTGCCAGAACAGGCCGGAATCATCCAGCAAGAAAGGAAGTTCAAGAATGGCTAAATGCGCTCACTGTGGTAAAACAACTGCCTTTGGCAACAACGTCTCCTTCTCCAAGCGGAACACCAACCGCACCTTCCGCCCCAACCTGCAGAAGGTGACGGTCATCGAGAATGGCCGCAAGGTGCAGAAAACTCTGTGCGCCAAGTGCATTCGCACGCTGGTGAAGACTGCCTGATAGGTTGTTAATCTCCTCGACAAAGTCACGGCTTCTGGCCGTGATTTTTGTTTCCATCATCCTCGCCCCTCTCCCATCGGGAGCCCCAAAGGGGTGCTTCGCGAAGGGGATGGGGGTGAGGGTTTATATCTTTTCGCGCAGGACACCAATCCCTGCCGCAATGCCCTTCGGGTGTTTGAAGATGGCATTTGCAGCCACGAACGCATCTGCCCCGGCCTCCCGGACCTGGGAAATGGTCGCCGCCGAGATGCCGCCGTCCACCTCCAGCCAGGCTTCCGAACCGAGGCCGTCCAGCATCCGGCGGACCTCGGCAACTTTCTCAACCATCTCCGGCATGAAGGCTTGCCCCGAATAGCCCGGATGGACAGTCATGACCAGCACCAAGTCTGCCAGCGGGAGGGCAGGGATGAGCGCGCTGGCCGGGGTGGCCGGGTTCAACGTCAGCCCGGCCTGGCAGCCGAGGGATCGAATCCGTTTCAAAGTGCCGGCCGCCTGCGGGCAGGTTTCCACATGGACGGTCAGGGTGGTGGCCCCGGCCTCGGCGAAAGCCTCCAGCAGGTCTTCCGGGTTCGATACCATCAGGTGCACGTCGAGCGGCAGGCGGGTGACCCGGCGGCAGGCCTCCACGATGAACGGTCCCATCGTCAGGTTCGGGACGAAATGCCCGTCCATCACGTCCACGTGGATCCAGTCTGCGCCGGCGGCTTCGCATTCGGCGACCTGCGCGCCGAGACGGGTGAAATCGGCGGAAAGGATGGAGGGGGCAATCACGCTGGGACGGGGCATGGCAGGCGCCAGGTCAAGGGATGGGCGGATTATAAGCGAAATAGACCCACATCCAGAACGGAATCAGCCCCAGCACAGCCAGGAGGGCAAGCAAGCCCAGTCCCACCGAAACCCAGTCCATTTTCAGCGCCGGTTCGGTTCTTGGCATGGGAGTCGTATCCATCTCGATGTCGGGAGCAGCCTCCGGGGTGAGGGCCAGCGACGGCGAGGCGCGGGTGTTGCCGAAATTCATCAGCACGCGCCCCAACTGGT
>JBFMCM010000205.1:0-3651 GCA_040754355.1 Chloroflexota bacterium
AGAGCACGTCCCGTTTTTCGAGCAGCGCCGCGCCCGGGTCTGGACCCTTCGACAAGTTCATGGCGGCGCCTTCCTCAAGTTCCGCGACGAGAGGCGGGGGAGTCACTTTGCCGACCGCCCGCACCCGCAAGTTCACTACCTCGATGGCCGCGTTATTATTCGCGTAGCCATACTGATAATGGTGCATCTGGTGGAACTTGTCAACGACTGCCTCATCAAATGGGACGATCAACTCGTACGACTGGCCGCAGTAGCGCATGTCGAGATAGCGTTCGACGCGGATTTTTTCTGCCGTGATGCCCTCAGCCAGTACTTCGCGCCGGCCGCGCTCGGCCAGCATTTCGAGGCGGGCGGCCAGTTCGCTGACCGGGGTATTGCCGGGCAGCATGACGGTTAAGGTATAGTCTTTGACCACGTCCGCGGCCAGCATACCGAAGGCCGAGAGCGTGGAGGCCAGCGGCGGGACGAGGACGCGCGGGATGCCCAGTCCGCGGGCCAGGTCGGCGGCGTGCAGTCCGCCCGCGCCGCCGAAGGAGAGCAGGGTGAAGGTACGCGGGTCGTGCCCGCGCTCCACAGAGATGACGCGCAGGGCGCGTTCCATGTGGGCGTTGACAACTGCGACTACTCCCAATGCAGCCTGTTCAGCGGACAGATTGAGTTCTTTACCCAATCGTTCCAGCGCGTCGTACGCGTGGCTAAAATCCAGCGGCATCTCGCCGCCGAGGAAGTATTCGGGCGGGATGCGCCCCAGGACGACGTTGGCGTCGGTGACGGTGGGCCGGTTGCCGCCGCGACCGTAGCAGGCCGGTCCCGGGTCCGCGCCCGCCGATTCGGGTCCCACGCGCAGCGCCCCGCCCGCGTCCACACGAGCGATGGAACCGCCTCCCGCGCCGATGGTGTGGATGTCCAGAAGCGGGGCGCGGATCGGGCATCCGCCGACGACCGCCTCGGTGGTGATCTGCGGCTGGCTGTCAATCAGGGAGACATCGGTGGATGTGCCGCCCATGTCGAAGGTAATGACCTTTAGCCCTCCCTCTCCCTCTGGGAGCCCCACAGGGGTGCTTCGCAAAGGAGGTTGGGAGGTGAGGGCCGAGGCTACATACTCACACCCCACCACGCCGCCCGCTGGTCCCGACAGGATGCAGCGTACGGCCTCGCGCCGCGCCTGCGCCGGGGAAATGCTCCCGCCGTTGGACTGCATGACGCGCAACCTCACCCCCGGCCCCTCTCCTGAAAGAAGAGGGGAGAGATTGTTTTCGAGTTGGGTGAGATATTGATCCATCACCGGCGAAACATAGGCATTGACCACCGTGGTGCTGGTGCGCTCGTACTCGCGGTATTCGGGGATGATCTCTGACGAGAGAGAAACCAGGAATCCGGCATTGCGCAATTCCTCTCCGATGCGCTGCTCGTGTTCGGGACGCAGGAACGAAAACAGCAGGCAGACGGCGATGCTCTTTATGTTTTTTGTTTTTAGTTTTTCGATAAGTTCTTCCACTTCCGCGTCTTCGAGCGCCTGCAAAATATTCCCCTCGTGGTCCACCCGTTCGTCCACCTCGAAGCGCAACTCGGACGGGACGAGCGGCGTAGGCGGGTCGGCGAAGAAATCGTAGAGGGCGGGACGGTTCTGGCGGCCAATCTGCAGGACGTCGCGGAAGCCGCGCGTGGTGACCAGCGCAGTCGCGGCGCCTTTGCGCTCCAACAGGGCGTTGGTGGCGACGGTGGAGCCGTGGATTACAGTTGCGAGTTGCGAGCCGGGAGTCGTCAGCGGCGCGCCGTGTTGCTCGAAAATTCTGGCCAGCCCCATCAGCACCACCTCGGCCGGGTCGTGGGGGGTGGAGAGCAGTTTGAAGGTCCGGAGTTGACCGGAAGCAGGGTCGTAGACGACGAAGTCGGTGAACGTCCCGCCGATGTCAATGCCGATGCGGAGAGATGTCATGCCTGAATTATAACGTCTGACGTTGACATCCCCCGCCATCCGCACTAAACTCGAAACATCCCGGAGGAACCATGCAAACCGAACTCACCCAACCTGGCCCTTTATTGACTCCTGATGGCCGCCTCGCCCAGGTGGGCTGGGCGCGCCAGCCCGTGCTGGATTGCAACCTCGAGTCCGCCCGTTTCTACGCCCTGCGCCCGTTCCAGCGCTTCCGCATCAAGCGCTGGGACTACTATGCCATCTTCACCCCGCGCCGCTTCTACTCGGCCACCATTGCCGACCTTGGCTACGCCGGCAACATCTTCGCCTACACCCTCGACTTCGAAACCGGCGACCTGCACGAGGAGGGACTGGTCATTCCATTGGGAAAAGGGATCGAACTGCCGCGCAACCCGACCGAGGGCGACAGCCGCTTCGAGAACGACAAGGCGCGCCTGACCTTCCGCCTGCTTCCCGGCGAACGGCATCTCTCCGTCTCGTGGCCGGGTTTCCACGACGGCCGCGGCCTCGAAATGGATGTCCGCCTCGCCCTCCCGCCGGGACACGAGTCGATGACCATCGTTATCCCCATCGGCGCGCGGCGTTTCTACTACAACCGCAAGATCAACTGCCTGCCCGCCAGCGGGACAGTCAAATATGGCGACCTGACCGAAGTCCTCGACCCGAAGACTTCCCTCGGCTCGCTGGACTGGGGGCGCGGCGTCTGGGAATACCAGTCCTACTGGAACTGGGCCTCGGCCTCCGGCTTCCTGCCCGATGGCCGGACCGTGGGCCTGAACCTCGGCTGCGGCTTCGGCGACCTGTCGAGGGCGGGCGAGAACGCACTCATCCTCGCCAACCGCATCCACAAATTGGAGCAGGTTAAGTTCGATTACGTCTCCGGCGACTACATGAAGCCCTGGAAGTTCACCGACGCCGAAGGCCGCCTGGACCTGGTCTTCACGCCGTTCAAGGACCGCACTGCCGTCACCAACCTGGCGGTCATCACCAGTGAAGTCCACCAGATGTTCGGGCGTTATAACGGCCGGGCGGTGGCTGATCATGGTGAGGTGATTCAGATCCGCGATCTCATCGGCTTCGCCGAAGAGCATCATGCCAGGTGGTAATCGCTTTGCCTCCGTTATAATTGCCGCATGTCCGCGTTGCGCAAAGCCAGCCTCCACATCACCGGTATCGTCCAGGGCGTTGGCTTTCGCCCGTTCGTCTACGCGCTGGCAACCCGTTTCGATCTGAAAGGCTGGGTGCGCAACACCTCCGCCGGGGTGGACATCGAAGTGGATGGGACGAAATCCGTTCTGGAGGACTTCATCGCCGCGTTAAAATCTGAACTTCCGCCGCTGGCACGGGTGGACACCTTCACCGTCTCGTTCGGGACCGCAGGCCGGTTCACCGCGTTCGACATCATTCACTCCGAAGCCGTGGAGGGCGCATTCCAGCCCATCTCCCCGGACGTATGCGTCTGCCCCGATTGCCTGCGCGAACTCTTCGATCCTACCGACCGGCGCTACCGTTACCCGTTCATCAACTGCACCAACTGCGGACCGCGCTTCACCATCATCACCGACATCCCCTACGACCGTCCCAACACCACCATGGCGGACTTCCCCATGTGCCCGGACTGCGCCGCCGAGTACCAGGATCCGCTCGACCGGCGCTTCCACGCCCAGCCGGTGGCCTGTCCGGTGTGTGGGCCGAAAGTATGGTTGGAAATC
>JBFMCM010000206.1:0-7724 GCA_040754355.1 Chloroflexota bacterium
GACCTGCTCGTCCTGTTCGTTTTTCCCGTCGGCTGGGTGCCGCTCGTTTTGGGCAACCTGGGCTTTTTGTTTTTTGTGTACCAGTTTGCAGTCTTGCGGCTGTTGTGGATTGTTCCACTGGTAGTTTATATATCCTTCTTGTTCCCTTCCGTCCGGGAATGGATTGGACGCCGACGAGCGCGGACGGGCGCTGAAAAAGGTTAATTCAATCCGCGTTCTCCGCGTTCATTCGCGTCCCATAAAAGTTGACTCAATGCTCCTCGCCACACTCTGCTATATCAAACATAACAACCACACCCTGATGGTCTACCGCAACAAAAAACCCGCTGACATCCACGCCGGGAAGTGGAACGGCCTGGGCGGCAAGTTCGAGCCAGGCGAGACGCCGGAGGAGTGCGTCGTCCGCGAGGTGCGCGAGGAATCCGGGCTGGAGATCGCGGACCCGCGCCTGCATGGGCTGGTGATGTTCCCCGGCTTCAAGGGCGATGACTGGTATGTGTTCGTCTTTACGGCGGCTGAATTCACCGGCGGGTTGATCGAGTCGCCGGAGGGCGAGTTGCGCTGGGTGCCGGACGAGGAACTGGAGTCGCTCCCCCTGTGGCCGAGCGACCGCATCTTCTTCCAGTGGATGCGGCAAGGAAAGTTCTTTTCGGCGAAGTTTGTGTATGAGGGGGAGGAGATGATAACCTGGGAAGTATGCTTCCATCCCCCACATTGAAAACGCTGGAAAAATTGGCAGTATAATCAGCCCAATGTCCATCCTCGAAGGAAAGCACATCCTCCTGGCGGTCACCGGCTCCATTGCCACTACCGACCGCTTGATAGACCTGATCGTGTATCGCCTCTATGGCTTGACCGAGGAGGAAGTTCATAGCATAGAAGGGGAGGCCTCGTAGGAATTTTAAGACAAACATATGTTCTAATCCCGGAATCTGCTGTATAATTGCCCTCAGAAAAGCAAAAACCCGGCAAGAACCGGATTTAAAAACTATGGGCGGCCACCCCTTTCGGGATAGCCGCCCCCCAAAGTTACTCACTTTGGGGCTGCACATTTATTATAACCATTTCCCAATCAGAGTCAATGGGGAATCGAAAACATGAAACGAGCGATAGTTTACATAGATGGCTTCAATCTCTATCACGGCTTGAAAGACAAGGAGTGGAAAAAGTATCTCTGGCTGAATGTCAAGACATTCGCCGAAGCGCTGATCCCTGAAAACCATACCCTTGTGAAAACGAAATACTTTACGGCCAGAGTGAAAGCATTCCTCGATGACCCCGAAAAGCCTGCGCGCCAGTCGAAATTTCTCGATGCAATCAAAGCCGTATCTCCCGAGGTGGAAATTATCGAGGGAAGATATCAGGCATTCCAAAGCCATTGCAGACACTGCGACCAGGATGTTTATTGCCGGAGTTGCGGAGAACCTCACGTAAAGCCAATCGAAAAGAAGACTGATGTTAATATTGCATCTGCCATGCTCGTGGATGCTTTTGAGGATTCCTGCGATACGCAGATTCTCGTGTCTGGGGATAGTGATTACGAAAACATGCTCAAGGAACTGCGGCGTCTTTTTCCCAAAAAGCAACTAATAATCGCTTTTCCACCGAAGAGGAAAAACAACCGGTTAATTGGCGAAAACAAGTGCACTGCTTGGCTGATAATCGAGGAAATGGTGTTCCAGAAATGTCAGTTTGAAAATATCGTTACCTTCAAAACGAAAAAAGGGCAAAAGGTCATTATCACAAAACCCGTTGAGTGGACATAAGGAAGGTGGAAAGTATGACAGAGAATAAAACCAAAACTGCTCCATTATAACCGCGAAGGTATAGAGAATTTGCCTGACAATAAGCCCGCTGTTTATAAAATCATCAATTCGAAGGGGGAAAACATGTACACAGGTTCGGCGAAACGCGGCCGCGTTCGAGATAGGATTGCAGAGCACTTACCCGGTGGCCCAGATAAAATTCCGGGAGGAGTAAAGGTTCAGACCCAACAAAAAAATAGCATTGCTCAGGCAGAGAATTGCGAGGACAGGATAATCAGCCGGTCGCAGCCAAAGCACAATAAAAAAGGTAAGTAAGTTGACAAGCGATGTGTACCCCCAAAACGCATCGCTTTTTATTTGGCAGTATAATCAGCCCAATGTCCATCCTCAAAGGAAAGCATATTCTCCTGGCGGTCACCGGCTCCATCGCTGCCTACAAGGCCGCCGACCTGGCCTCCAAACTGACCCAGGCCGGCGCGCTGGTGGACGTGCTCCTGAGCCCCGCGGCGGAGAAATTCGTCTCCCCGCTGACCTTCCAATCTGTCACTGGACGAAAGGCCTTCACCGACGCCGATTTGTGGGGCGGCGAGGCGCATATCCTGCACGTCGGCCTCGGGCAGGGCGCTGACCTGCTGGTCGTGGCCCCGGCCACTGCCAGCACCCTCGCCAAGATGGCGCACGGCATCGCCGATAACCTGGTCAGCATCACCGCGTTGGCGGCCCGCGGCCCGATCCTGGCGGCCCCGGCGATGGACGTGGGCATGTTCGAGCATCCGGCCACCCAGGAGAACGTCCGCATCCTTCGGGAGCGCGGCGTCCATTTTGCCGGACCGGACGAGGGGCGCATGGCCTCCGGGCTGGTGGGACGCGGCCGCTTCGTGGAACCGGCCGAACTGCTCGGTCACATCCGCCTGGTTTTGGGTCTCGGCGGCAAACTGGCTGGGATGAGGATCGTTGTCACGGCTGGCGGGACGCAGGAACCGCTCGACCCGGTGCGCGTGCTGACCAACAAATCCTCCGGCAAACAGGGCTATGCCCTCGCCCAGGCCGCCCTCGATGCGGGCGGGACCGTCAGCCTGGTCAGCGCGCCGACGGCCCTCCCCTCGCCAGTGGGCGCGAAGATTATTTCGGTGGGCACGGCGCAGGAGATGCTGGAGGCCGTCCTGGCGGAATCCGCCGAGGCAGACGCTCTCCTCATGGCTGCCGCGCCAGCCGACTTCCGCCCGAAGAAAGCCGCCAGGGACAAACTCAAGAAGCGGGACGGCATCCCGCAGGTCGAACTGGAGCCTGCGCCGGACATCCTCGAAACGATAGCAGGTTCAGGGTCCAGAAAGCCGCGGATCGTGATCGGCTTTGCCGCAGAAAGCCGCGACCTGCTCGAAAATGCCGAGTCCAAGTTGAAGGCCAAAAGTCTGGATATGATCGTCGCCAATGATATCTCCGCTCCCGATGCCGGGTTCGGTGTGGATACCAACCGCGTCACCCTGCTGTACGCGGATGGTCGAAGGGAAGCCCTGCCGCTGATGAGCAAGGAACAGGTGGCAGAGTCCATCGTGGAACGCTTGGCAGAATTCCTGGAGACTCGATGAAAGAAATCCTGGTGATATCCGATGTGCATGCCAACCTGGTGGCGTTGGAAGCGGTGCTGGCCGATGCCAGGAAAGTGGACGAGATCTGGTGCCTGGGGGACATCGTCGGCTATGGTCCCAAGCCGAATGAGTGCATCGAGAGGATCGCCAGCCTGCCCAAATTGACCTGCATGATGGGCAATCACGATTTTGCCGCCGTCAGCGAGATGACGCTGGAGGCGTTCAACACGGATGCCCGCAAGGCCCTGGAATGGCAGCGCGAGGCGCTCGACCAGTCCAGCCTGGATTTCCTTCGGCATCTGCCCACCCAGCCGGTGGAACGCGGCGAAATGACTCTCGCGCATGGCAGCCCGCGCGACTCCATCTGGGAATACATCATGAATACGCTGGTGGCCCGGCTGAACCTGGATTTTTTCGAGACGCATTGGTGCGCGGTGGGGCACTCGCATTTCCAGGCCATCTTCCAATACCATGCCGTCGAAGACGACATCACCATCGAGGTGCCCAAGCCGGAGACGAAATACAAACTGGACGAGCGCGCCATCCTGAATCCCGGCTCGGTCGGCCAGCCGCGCGACCGGGACCCGCGGGCTGCCTATGCCATCTACCGGCCCCGGGAGAGGACCTGGGAGACGCGCCGGGTGATGTACGACATCGCCCGCGTGCAGGCGCAGATTCTGGATGCCGGCCTGCCGTCCCGCCATGCCGAGCGGTTGGCGGGAGGCTGGTGAAGGCACGCAACAGGATTGACAAGCCGTCAGCAATCGCTGACGGCTGCTTTTTAAGGCGCGTATGAAAATTCACTGACCTGGTCTCGATACGGCCGTTGCGATGGTCGAGCGTTGCCCTGAGCCTGCCGAAGGGTAGGCTGGTTTTGCCGTATCGAGACCCGCAACGCCCTACTCGACCGCCTCTTTCTAAATTTGACATGCAGTTCTAGGCGGAAAAAAGGATATGGCTGGAACTTTCGAGACGGGAGCAGCGTCAGTAGGGCAAATCCATCCGAACTTCTCAAAGGAGGAGAAGCCATGAAAAAGAAAACTGTCATCCTTTTGGTTGTCCTTGCACTTGGGTTGGCCGCCTGCGGTGCCGCTGCGCCGATGATGCTGGATGAACGCGTCATCGCGCCGTCCTATGATAGCGGCGTTGGCGGGGCGCCGGAGGTCGTTTATGAAGGTGTTGCCCCCGTACCCACGGCGGTCTACTATGATCCGTACAAGGTGGACACCGGCAACACGGAACCTGGTCAGGAGCGCATGGTCATCATGAACGCCGACCTGACCATCGTCATTCCCGACCCGCAGGCCAAGATGGACGAGATTGCAGCCCTGGCCGATTCGCTGGGCGGATTCGTCGTCTCGTTGAACATGTACCAGACCTACCTGTACGACGGCGGGACAGCCCCGGAGGGTTACATCTCCATCCGCGTCCCGGCCGATAAACTGGAGAACGCCCTGAGCCAGATCAAGGCCGACGTGGTGGAGGTGCGCAACGAGACCCGCAACGGCCAGGACGTGACCGCCGATTACGTGGACCTCCAGTCCCGGCTGACGGCGCTGGAAGCCGCCCGCGACCAGTTGGAAACCATCATGGACGAGGCCACCAAGACCGAGGATGTGCTCAACGTCTTCAACCAGTTGCAGTATTACAACGAGCAGATCGAAATGGTCAAAGGCCAGATGAAGTACTACGAGGAAGCCTCGGCCTACTCGCTCATCAACGTTACCCTGGTGGCCGAAGAGACCCTCCAGCCCATCCAGATCGGCCCGTGGACGCCCAGCGAGGCGGCGCGTGACGCCATCCAGGCGCTCATCCGCTTCCTGCAGGGCTTCGTGGACTTCCTGCTGTACTTCTTCCTGCTGGTCGTCCCGATCCTGATCGTGGTCTTCGGTCCGGTTGCATTGGTGGCCTGGCTGATCGTCCGCGGTGTGAAGCGGCGAAAAGCCAAGAAAGCCTCTGCGGCGAAGTAGGAAAAACGAACCACCCGGAGTGCGGATGCCAGTCCGCACTCCTTTGTTTTATAATCAGGATATGGAAAAACTCGTCCACGAGGCCCAGCAGTTGTTCGGCATCCACCTGACCGGCCGCCAGGTGGTGGCGCTCGTAACCTACGAGCGCGAACTGCTGGCCTGGAACGAGAAGTACAACCTGACTGCCATCAAGGATGTGGAGGGAGTCCGCACCAAGCACTTCCTGGACTCCTTCTCCTGCGTGCTCGCCTGGCGGGAGAATCCGCCGCGCTCGCTGGTGGACGTTGGCACCGGGGCGGGCTTTCCCGGAATCCCGCTCAAGATCCTCTACCCGGCCATGCGCCTGACGCTGGTCGAATCGGTCGGCAAGAAGGCCAATTTCTGCCGCCACCTGGCCGGGACCCTGAAACTGGAGGCCGTGGACGTGGTCACGGCGCGCGCCGAGGAGGCCGGTCGGATGCCCGCGCACCGCGAGGCCTACGATTGGGCGGTGGCGCGCGCGGTGGCCAACCTGCCCGTGCTGACCGAGTACCTCCTGCCGCTGGTGCGCGTCGGCGGGGCGATGCTGGCACAGAAGGGTGCCTCCGGGCCGGCCGAGGCGAACAAGGCCGAAAGAGCGATGAAAATCCTGGGGGGGAGATTGAGGCAACTGATCCCGGTCAACCTGCCGGGCGTAGCCGAGGACCGCTACCTGGTTGTGATAGATAAAGTCGCCGCGACGCCGAAGAATTATCCCCGCCGCCCCGGCGAGCCGGGGAAAAAGCCGCTCTAGCCTGACAATTGGCTCTCCAGCTCATCCGGCGCATTGACCGGCTGGCGACAGACAAAGCCCTGGCAGACATAGGCCGTAGGCTGGCTGTTGAGCAGGGGACGATCCTTGAGCAATGCCGGTGATCCGGATGGCGGAGGATAGGGGGAAATGGCTGCGACCAGATGGGGACGGTATGTTTTCCACAATGTTTCGACCAGTGCTTTCATCGCAGGTTCATCCGATTCTCCCAGCACAGCCACTTCATGCGTCAGACTGAGGGCGAAATCGGCCGCGCACAGCCATTGAGCGAAAGCAAGCGGGTAACGCTCCATCATTTCCGAAGACTTGGCGAGCATCTCCTCTGCCAGGTCGCGCCATTCGAGGCGGTCGCCATACGCAGCCAATTGCAGTAAGGCCAGCGCGGCGAGCGCATTCCCGGACGGGGTGGCATTGTCCTGCATATCCTTCGGGCGGACGGGTAGCGGCTCGTGGTCATCGCGTGTGTCGAAGAAGCCGCCAGCCGGGTCGGTGAAGTGGGCCACCATCTCATCCGCAAGTTTCAAAGCCGCGGCGTACCATTCCGGGTTCGGATCGGATTGGTACAGCGCCAGCAGTGCCAGGGCTAGAGCGGCGTAATCTTCCAGATAGGCATTGTGTTTCGCCCGTCCCTCCCGCCAGGAACGCAGCAGCCGGCCGCCCGCGTACAGGTTTTTTAGCAGAAAACGGGCGTTGCGGACCGCGGCCTCCAGGTAGTCTTTCCTCCCCAGATACCGGCCCGCCTCGGCGAAGGCTAACAATGCCAGGGCGTTCCAGGAAACCAGGATTTTATCGTCTGTGGCCGGGCGGACGCGTTTCTCCCGGACTGCCAGCAGCCGGGTGTGGCATTCGGCCAGTTTGAGGCGCACAGGCTCGAGGTCCGTTGCGGCGCGGACTGAGGGGCTTGGGAAGAGGGCGGCCAGGGAGCCGTCGTCCAGGGCGCGCTGCAAGATCGTCCTCCCCTCCCAATTTCCTTGGGCGGTGACCCCGTAGGCGGCTTGGAAGAACTCAAAATCTGGGCCGAGGGCGCTTTCGAGTTCCGCCTGGGTCCAGACGTAGAACTTGCCCTCCTCGCCCTCGGAATCGGCGTCCAGGCTGCTGTAGAAGCCGCCGTCTGGATGACTCATCTCGCGCAGGAGGAAGTCCAGCGTCTGCTCGCAGACCTGGCGGTAGCTGTGTTCGCCGGTGACCAGGAAGCCGTGCAGGTAAGCCAGGGCAAGTTGGGCGTTGTCGTAGAGCATCTTTTCGAAGTGCGGGGTGCGCCAGGAATTGTCCATGCTGTAGCGGGCGAAACCGCCGCCGACCACGTCGAACATGCCGCCGCGCGACATGGCGTCCAGGGCATGGCGGACGGCTTTCAGGGTCATTTTGCCTTGATGAGAGCGCCCTGCGGCGCGGCGCAGCAGGAACCCGAGAGCCATCGGCTGGGGGAATTTCGGCGACCCGCCCCAGCCGCCGTATTGCCAGTCGTAGGAATCCAGCAGGGACTTCGTGGCCGCTTCGAGCATTTCAGAGGTGAAAATGTTCTTTTCTTTCGCTTGCGGCTGCACCTGGATGTGTTGAAGCACCTGGCTGCCGACGCGCTCGATCTCGCCGCGCTGCTCGCGCCATG
>JBFMCM010000207.1:0-4001 GCA_040754355.1 Chloroflexota bacterium
GAGGGTAGATGCGGTCCACACCGGACCCGAGAACTGCCACCGTGCGCCCCCCGGCCTTGAGGGCGGCCTGGTGGGCGATGGCGTCCACCCCGCGCGCCAGCCCGGAGACGACCGTCACGCCGTTGGCAGCCAGGAAGGAAGCCAATTCCTCGGTCACCTGACGACCATACGCAGTGACGCGGCGCGTCCCCACCACGGCCACGGACCAGGCATCCTCGCTTGTCAACGCACCGCGCACGTACAGGACGGGCGGCGGCTGGTCGATTTCTTTCAGGCGCGGCGGGTAGAGTTCGTCCTCCCAGGTCAGGATGCCGATGCCCTGCGCGGCGACCTGCGCCATGTACTTCTCGAGGTCCATGCTGGCGCGCACCTGCGCCACGCGCTCGGCTAACTTCGGACCGAGGCCGGCCGCCTGCAACGCGTCCAGAGGAGCCTGCCAGGCTATTTCGAGGCTGCCGAAGTGGTCCATGAGAGCCTGGAGGCGAACCGCCCCGATGCCCTTGACCAGGTTGAAGCCGACCCAGTACTGCTTGTCCATTTTTCCGATTGCCAATTCTCAAGACTCAACTATTGAAGGAGTAAGTGTCGTTGCGAGCGAGCGTCCTGAGCGGAGGCACGTTCTTTGTGCCGAAGTCGAAGGGCAGCAAGCGAAGCAATCCCCTCGCTGACCGGGAGACTGCTTCGTCGCCCTTCCATTTTCTCTCAGGGCTCCTCGCAGCGACACACCATTACTTTTTTGAATATGAGCCATTCTCGATTGACTACTTCTATCCTTCGCCGGTCTCTTCCACCAACCCCGGGAGAAGATGAACCTTCATCGTTTTTGCTGGCAGGTCTACGTCCAGAACGACCGAGGGAATGGCCGGGAGCAGGAGTTCCTTGCCGTCCGCCCCGGTCACCACGTATACATCGTTGGCGCCGGTTTCGACGATTTCCGTCAAAATACCCAGCAGATTCCCGTCCTCATCCGCCACATTCAGGCCGATGAGTTGATGGAAATAATGCTCACCCGCCGCCAGGTCCGGGAGGGACTTGGCAGCGATATAAAGCACCTGGTTCCGGTAATGGCCGGCTGCCTCCGGCGTGTCAATCCCTTCGAAGCCGAGCAGCAAGCCCTCGTTATGGCTCCGGGCGCTGCGCAGGGTAAGCGGAAGGTGTTTCTCGCCGAGATAGACTTGCGTGCGGGGACAAAGGCGCTCCGGGAAGTCGGTATAGAGTTCCACGACCACTTCGCCGCGCACCCCATGCGGGCGGCGGACTTTGCCAGCCGCTAAGAAGGCAGGCTCGCCGGACTTCAGCGAGCCTGCCGGTCGTCCTTTTTTACCGGACATGCCTCAGGGTTCTACCACGTCCAGGGTCACCTGGCTGCCATCGCGTTCGGCGGCCACCCGCAGGAGGGTGCGGATGGCGTTCGCCACGCGGCCGCCGCGCCCGATGACGCGGCCCATGTCGTCTTTGGCGACGTGCAGTTCCAGGGTCACGCGGCTGCCGAAACGGATTTCATCCACGAGGACTTCCTCGGGATGTTCCACCAGGGACTTGGCAATGTATTCTGTGAGTGCTTTCATGGCATCTCAAAACGCAGGAACGGCTTTCATTGCCAGGAGCAATCGAAGCCGTTCTGCAAAATTACCTGCTGGTCTTGGGATTGACGGGGCGCGCCGCTTTGGCTTTCTCGGCCTCGGCCAGCAGGGTCTCGAGGGCCTCGCCCTTCTTGAAACGTTCGAAGCGCTCGGCGGTGCCGGCGGTCCTGAACAACTGGGCTACAGAATCGGTCGGCAGGGCGCCTTTGCTCATCCAATCGAAGACGCGCTCTTCTTTGATATCCAGTGTGGCCGGTTCGGTGCGCGGGTTGTAAAAACCGATGATTTCCAGGAAACGGCCATCCCGCGGGCTTTCCTTATCAGCCACGATGATGCGGTAGGAAGGCTGGGCTTTCAGACCAATTCGGCGAAGACGAATACGAACCATCGAACTATACTCCTTCAGGTGTAATTTTCAATTCTTGTTGGATACAGCACTTCGCACGGAGAGGGGCAGAAAGGACTGCGCCATGCGGCGGCTGGAAACCTGCACAATTTTACCTTAATAATGTAAACCGCAAAGGTGGAATTATCCAAATAAACGGCCCAATCCACGCGAACCGGTCTTCTGCAGCGTTTTCATCAGGCGCTGCATCTCACGAAATTGCTTGACCAGCCGGTTCACATCCTGGACCTCCAGCCCGCAGCCGTCTGCGATGCGCCTGCGGCGGCTGGCGTTCAGCACGTCCGGGTTGCGGCGTTCCTGGGGGGTCATCGAGCAGATGATCGCCTCGGTGCGTTTCAGCGAACGATCCATTTCCTGCGGGTCCACATTGCGGGCCGCCTTCCCCATTTCGCCGGGGAGCATATCCATCATCTGGCTCATGGGTCCCATTTTCTTCGATGAACGCATCATCTCCAGCAAATCATCGAGCGAGAATTCGCCTTTCGACAGGCGTTCGGCCTGCGTGCGGGCCTGTTTCTCATCGAAGACCGACTCTGCTTTTTCGATCAGCCCGAGCACATCGCCCATGCCCAGGATGCGGGAGGCCAGGCGCTCCGGCTGGAAGGCCTCCAGCGCGTCCAACTTCTCGCCGGTGCCGATGAACTTGATGGGGACCCCCGTCACCGAGCGGATGGAAATGGCCGCGCCGCCGCGCGCGTCGCCGTCCATTTTGGTCATGATGAGACCGGTCAGCGGGACTGCGCTGCGGAATCCTTCCGCCACGTGCAGGGCTTCCTGGCCGATCATCGCATCCACCACCAGCAGGGTCTCGGCCGGCGGCACGTTGCGGGCGATGGCCTGCAATTCTGCCATCAAGGCCTCATCCAACTGGGAACGCCCGGCGGTGTCCACGATGACGGCGGTGTAGCCGCCGTTGCGGGCTTTTTCGAAAGCGCGCTTCGCCAGGTCCGGCGGAGTGACATCCGCCTCGAAAAAGACCGGGGTGTCGAGCTGCCGGCCCAGGGTCCGCAACTGCTCGGCGGCGGCGGGGCGGTACGGGTCGCCCGCCACCAGGAAGACGCGTTCGCCGCGCGAACGCAGGTAATTGGCCAGTTTCCCGGCGGCGGTCGTCTTGCCCGATCCCTGCAAGCCCACCAGCATGACCATGCGCGGCTTTTCCCCAGCCAGGTTCAGCGGAGCCGGTTCGCCGAGCGTGGCGATCAGTTCCTCGTTGACGATTTTAATGACCTGCTGGCCGGGATTGAGCGCCCTGGAGACCTCTGTCCCGACAGCCCGGCTGCGCACCCGGGCGACGAAGTCCTTGACCACGCTGTAATGCACGTCGGCTTCCAGCAGCGCCAGGCGGACCTCGCGCATGGCCGCGTCCACGTCGGCCTCGGTCAGTTTGCCGCGCCGCCGCAGTTGGTCGAACAGTTGGTTGAGCCGTCCGGTGAGGGTCTCGAACACGGGATTACTTCATTATAATAGACTGCAAAGCCGCCAGATTTTAGTCGAGAAACAGGCACCGGTCAAGATGCCAGGGCGCAACGAATATAATCAAGGGTGTTATAAATCTAGAATTCTTCTACCCAGTCAAAGGAGGACCTATGTCGAAAGTAGCAATCGTTACTGACAGCACTGCCTACATACCCGATGAACTTGTCAAATCCAACAACCTGACCGTCACACCCCAGGTATTGATCTGGGGGGAAGAGACCTTCCAGGATGGCGTGAACATTATGCCCGATGAGTTCTACCGCCGGCTCGCAGGCGCCAAAGTCATGCCAACCACCTCCCAGGTCTCCATTGTGGACATGAAAGCCGCCTTCGAAAAACTGCTGGATGCCGGTTATGATGTGCTTGGCATTTTCATCTCATCCAAATTTTCTGGCACAATTCAATCAGCCACCCAGGCTAGGGAAATGCTGCCCCAAGCGGCAGACAAGATCGCCATTGTAGATTCGCTCTCGACTGCCATGGCGATGGGCTTTCACGTGCTGGCTGCAGCACGTGCTGCACAGGCCGGAGCCGGA
>JBFMCM010000208.1:0-3043 GCA_040754355.1 Chloroflexota bacterium
AGGCTCTCGCCGCATCCCGGGCAGAAGGAGGAGGGTCCAGAGAGACTGACCTGCGGAGGCTGGCTGTCCACCTTGCCGCTGGCGCTGCCCATGGAGGAGGTATCCCCGAAAGTGGAATGCGCCCAGAAGGTGAAGTCGTTCTGGCCTTCCGAGAGGGAGATTCCACAGAGTGCGCCCGGGCAGGAGAAACCTGACCCATTGTGTGTCCCTTCGATGACCGTGATGACATAGCCCCCAACCGGTTCGCTGGCCGAGACGGACAGGCTGGCCGTTCCTGTGCACCAGCCGTCATTGCCCATCTGGGAGCAGTTGATGGAACCTGAGACAATCGCCGGTGGATAGGTGACCGTGTGGGAAGTGCTGGTGCAGCCGGTCTGGCCCTGAGAGCAATTGTCAATCGAACTGGACAGGTTGATGGAGCAGGAGAAGTCGGCACCGCAGGTGCCCGGCCAGCCCACACAGGCAGTCGGGTTGAAATAGGGCGGGGTGCTGGAGGTCGGCGGGCAGGAGCCGGAGGGTGCCTCGTAGAGGTGCAGGTAGCAGCCGTAGTAGCCTGAACCGGGCGGGTCGTACATGGCGAAGTACTGACAGTGCAGCCGTTCCCAGGTCCAGGTGGTGACGGTGCGGTCGGGACCGAGGTAGTCAGCGAGAACGGGCCAGGCGACCCCAAGCGCCAAGAATAGCAGGCCGAGAAGAATGACTGCTTTCCTGATGAATTGAGATGGTTTCCAGGGTTTCTTTTTCACAGGGGTGTCCCCCTCTTACACATTTGTTGCTATGAGTATACAGGAAAACAACGGCCAAGACTATATGACAAAGGTCATATATACAACACCGTTGAATTCTGCAGAGATACCCGCAAGAATCCACCTAAAATATTCTCGATTGGGTTTTCCTTCCCCTCCTGTGAGAAGTCTTTAGGGCCTCTCCCCCGCGCTGACGATCACCCGCTCGCCCAGCCAGGCCCAGGCGTAGAGCCAATTCGCGTCCGCCGGGGAGAGGTTGACGCAGCCGTGCGAGACCGGGGCGCCGAAGTCGTCGTGCCAGTAGGCGCCGTGGAAACCCAGGTCGCCGTAAAAGGTCATGAAGTTCGGCACGCCCTCCTGGTAATACACGCTGGTTGACCACCAGGGAGGCGTCAGTTGCAGGGTGGGGAATTTTTGCAGGATGGCAAACCATCCAGTCACCGTCCAGCCGGGTTGCTTGCCGGTCGAGACCAGGGTGGCGAAGACCAGTTTACACCCGTCGTAGACTCGCAGGGTCTGCTCGGCCAGGTCCACGTAGACGAAGCGGCAGGTGTCGGGTCCCGCCTCGTCCGGGACCCGGGGGCTGGCCAGCGCGACGGCCTCATCGGGCAGCCACTCGTCCGGGCCGACGGCAATGTAGCCGGGATTCTCCGTCAGCGCCGGGACCTCGTGTACGATCTCGTAGCGGCTGTAGGCGCGCACCGGCGTCCCGTCCGCGTTGACCGATTGCGTATCGGCCAGCACCCAGCCGAAACGGAAGTCCACGTCACGCGTCAGCAGGAGGCCGCGAAATGTCGAGGGCGTCAAAAGTTGCACGTCTGCGGAGTCCATCCAGCCATAGTTGAAATAGTAATAGGTGTGCCCGTCGCGGCTCTCTTCGCCCACAATGGCGACATAAGCCGGAATGATGGGAAGATAGTCGAAGTTGCCGGTCTGGTTGACCGCATCTGCCAGGGTGGTATACCTCCTGGCATCCGGCTTGTCCACCAGCCCGTAGCGGTATTCCAGCGCCGAGTAGGAGGCGTCAATCTGTTCATACCAGGCCGGTTCGGGCGTCAGGGACGGGGTGGGCGTAATAGTTGGGGTGGAAGTTGGGGAGGCAGTGGCGGTCGGCGAGGGGGTGTCGGTTGGGAGGGGAACAGGCGTCGGGTCCGCGCCGCAGGCGGTTAGGAGAAAAACCATTAACGCGAATGGCGCGAAGAAGCGAATAACGCGAATTGAGGGATGTCTTACTGCTTCTTGCAAAAATACCTGAAATGGAACAGCCCAGAAGCGGGCAGGAAATGCAGATTTGGGTTCGTTTATTTGCGCAGTACTCTTTAAAACTGGTTTTATTCGCGTCATTCGAAAATTCGCGTTATTCGCGTTGAAAGGGTTCTTACCCATGCGGCCAATCCAGCAGCGTGACCTCGGCCAGCAGGCGCGCATTAACGTTCTTCTCCAGCCGCTCGATGGCAGACTCCATATTCTCCACGAGGCGCCGGGCGGCGGACAGCCCCAGCCTCCCGGCCAGGGACTCGATCTCGGCGGCGCAGTCCACGTTCACCAGCGGCGCGGACGAGCCGGAAGCGGACACCAGCACGTCGCGCCAATAGGAGAGCCAGACGAACAGCGTATCGCGGAAGCGTTCCTCGGCCTCCTTCTTGCGGTCGGTCAATTTCCCGGCGTAGGCGAACTTCTCCACCCGCGAGGCCGGGAGCAGTTTCTGCAAGTCATCCAGCCGCTTCTTGCGGAACTCCAGGGTGGATGGATCGTCCAGCATCCGGAAGGCGGCCCCGGGACGCCCGCCAGAGAGGTGCGCTAGCAGGCGGGCAGAGTCGTTATCCGCGCCGCGGGACTTCAGGGCGGCTTCCACCGTCTCGACAGGCAGGGGGCGCAGGCGCAGGATTTCACAGCGCGAGACGATGGTGGGCAACAATTGTTCTAGGTTGTCGGCGGTCAGGATCAGGATGGCGTGAGGTGGGGCTTCCTCCAGCGTTTTGAGCAGGGCGTTGGAGGCGCTGGGATTGGCCTCCTGGAAGCGCAGGAATAATGCCACGCGGTACTTGCCCTGGTAGGGTTTGAGCACCAGCGTTTGGCGCACCTCGCGCACCTGCTCCACCCTGAGCACCCCGCCTTCTTTTTCGGCCTGAACCACCGTCAGGTCGGCGTACTGCATGGCCTCGATCTGTTTGCAGACGCGGCATGTGCCGCAGGGAACGGCAGGGGAAACCGGCTGCGGGCAGTTCAAGGCCTGCGCCAGGCGAAGGGCCAGCGTGCGGCGTCCCAGGCCAGGCGGCCCGGCGAAGAGATAGGCA
>JBFMCM010000209.1:0-10908 GCA_040754355.1 Chloroflexota bacterium
CCCTTTTCAGTCGCCTCGCGGAGGGTGTCCACGATGGCGGCGAAAAGGTCTCTGCGCTGGCCCGGGGACAGGTCCGCCAGGGAGCGGCGGGGATGCAACCGCGCGTTGAACATGATGTCCTGTGCGATGGCGTTTCCCAGGCCGGGGATGAGTTGGTCTTGGGTGAGCAGACTCTTGACGCTGCGCTTCTCGCCTAGCAGGAGTTCGTCAATCAGGGCGGTGAAATAATCGAAGGTGTATTCGGAGTCAACCGGGGTCGTCCGCATGCCTTTGATGTACTGGCGTTCCAGTTCCCACCCGGCTTCGTAGAGTTCCATCGCGCCCCACATGGCGGTCATGGCCGTCAGCGCCGAGCCGTCGGTGAAGGCCAGGAACAGATGGTATTTCTCGGGCAAAGGCGCGCCCGGAGCGTGGTACAGCACCTTCCCGCCGCACTCGCCCAGCAGCAAACGGTAACCAGGCTCCAGGTCCAGGGTGAGCCAGCGGCCGCGCACACGCGCCGCGCCGAGGCGCTTGCCGCGCGTCAGTGCCTCGAATTCCGCGTGCGTCCGGTTGTACCAGACGAATTTATGGGGACTGTTGCCGAGCGTCCCCCGCTGGATGGTTTTACCGGTCAGCGTTTCGTTCATCTGGCGGGCAAGGGTCGTATATTCGGGCAATTCGAACATGATCCACCTCCCCGTGGAAGTGACCCAATATTAGAACGTTTATTCTGTTTTGTCAAGCGCCGGAAGAGGTTTCGGCTGGCGCTCCAGCAGGCGGAAGGCGATGCCTCCCACTGCCAGCGGGAACCAAAAAGTGATGCCGCGGTAAACCAGGGTGATGAGCACCGCCGCCGCCCACGGCACCCGCAGGCTGTTGAGCGCCACCGGCAGGATGCTTTCCACCACCCCCACCCCGGCCGGTGTCGGAGAGACGATCAGGAAGAGGTAGCCGATGCTGAATCCGCCCACCAGCGTCCCCACCGAAAAAGGCGTGCCGAGCGCCAGGAAGGTAAAAGCCAGCACGCAGATGAGCAAGGCTTTGTTGTTGAGGGCGAACAGGAACGGCCAGAGGAGTTCCTTGCGCTTGCCGCGCATGAGTGAAACGCCCTCGGCCACTTCCTGCGCAAAGAAGTGCGCGTTTTCCACTTTGAGATAGTCGCGGTGGATGAACGGGCGGGCAATCCAATTCACCAGTCGGGACAGCCAGGCCAGCACTTTCCCCAGTTGGTCGGCAGATTTATACCCCAGGTAGAGCAGCGAGGCCACCGAGAAGGCAATGACCAGCAGGATGGCCGAGGCGGTCAGTTCGCTTGCCGTCAGGTGGTTGCGCCGAAACAGGACGGTCAACCCCAGCGACAGGACGCACAGGAAGGCGGCATAATCATACAGGGCAAACAGCACGCCCGCCACCGTCACCCGCCCGGTGGGCTGGCCGCGCCGCCGGGCGACGTCCAGAAACACGGCCATGCCGCCGATCCCGGCGCTGGGCGCGATGACATTGACGAAGTTCGCCGCCGTGGTCATCAGGAAGAGCTGCCGCTTGGTCTCCTCCAATTCCACCAGACGGTAAAGGGAGCCGTAGGTCGTGGCGGCGTTGTACAACCACAGGCATTGAAAAAGAACGGCAAAGGTGAGGAAAATCCAGTTGCTTTTCTGCAGCGTCTCAGCGATGCTCTGCAGTTCGGAAAAACTCAAAAAGACGAAGAGGACTGCCAGGAACAGGATGAGCAGGACGATGAATTTCCGCATGACGGGATTATACGCCGAAACGAAAACTCCCGCAGAGCCTAGCCTGCGGGAGCATTCCGATTCTCTCTGGACCGGGAACCTGCCTCTGTCAATCGCGCCGGCGGCCCAGTCCGCCCACCAGGCTGACATAGTAGAGCAACTGAAGCACGGCCGTCACCAGCGCGGCAACGTAGGTCAGGGCGGCAGCGTTCAGCACGCGGTTGACGCCGCGCTGCTCGTCCTCGCCCTGGATGAGGCCGGTATCGGTCAGCAATTGACGGGCGCGCTTCGAGGCATTGAGTTCCACCGGCAGGGTGGCCAGTGCAAAGACCGCGCCTCCGGCGAAGGCCGCCACCCCCAGCCAGGCGATGTCCACGCCGAAGGCCATGCCCGAATAACTCAGGAACAAGCCGATCATGATCAGGATCCAGCCCAGGTTCGAGCCGATGTTGACCATCGGGACGAGCGCCGCCCGGAAGCGCAAGGGGAAATAGCCCTCCTGATCCTGCATGGCATGGCCCAGTTCATGGGCGGCAATCGCCAGGGATGCCACGGAGGGGCTTTCGGCCACCCCGCGCGACAGCGCCAGCGTCTTGCGGCGCGGGTCGTAGTGGTCGGTCAGGTTCCCGCGCACGCCTTCGATCTGGATGCCGTACAACCCGGCGCGGGCAATCAGACGCTGGGCAGCCTGGTAACCGGTCATCCGGCTGCGGGCGGCCACGCGCGACCAGCGGGAATACGCCGCCCGGACATACCAAGATACCAGCGCCATCAAGATGAAGGCCGGGATCATGTAGATCAAGTAGTCAATACTCAGGAACATTCTTTCTCCTTGCACAGTAGCAGGACACGCTCAACCTACGGGTTGAGCAGAAGGTTCACCGCCGCGTCCAGCTGCGGGTCCAGCTCCGCCTCGTAATCTTCGAGAGTCCTCTCGACGACCACATCCGGCGTCAGGCCAATCTCGTGGATGGTGCGTCCGTTCGGGGTCAGCCATTGGGCGATCGTCACGCGCACCATGCCGCCATTGGACAGAGGCACCCAGTTCTGCACCGAGCCTTTTCCATACGTCAATACGCCAACCAGCGTACCGCGGCCGTAATCCTGGACCGCCCCGGCCACCATTTCGGAGGCCGAAGCCGTCCACTCGTTGACCAGCACTACCAGAGGAAGGTCACCCGCAGTAGCCAGGCCGCCGGAGATGGCTTCGTGTTCGTAGCGGGAGCCGTCGCCGTACTCTTCATACCAGATGACGCCCTCTCCGATGAACTCGGAAGCAATCTGGATAGCTGTACTGGTATATCCGCCGGTATTGTTGCGCAGGTCGAGGATGATGCCTTTGGGATTCTGCGCCAGCAGGTCGGCCAGGATGATGTGGAGTTCGCTGCCGGTGCTTTCGCCGAAGATCGAGACGCTGACGTAGGCAATCCCGCTATCCAGCATCTTCCCTTCCGCGCTGGGGACTACGATGTGGGCGCGCGTCACAGGGACATCGAAGGGCTCGTCCACCCCCGGTCGCAGGATGGTCAGGAGGACTGTCGTCCCGGCCGGCCCGAGGACCTTGAGCCGCACCAGAGCCGGATCCATGCCAACCACATCTTCCCCGTCAATGGCGATGATCTGGTCGCCGGGCAGGAGGCCGGCCTCCTCAGCCGGCGAATCGGGCATTGGGCGGATGATGGTCAGTAATTCCGCTTCGGTATCCACCCAGGCGCCAATCCCATCATATTCACCGGACATCTGGGTATTAGCCTCGTTGGTTTCGACGGGGTCCATGTAACCCGAATGGTCATCGGGCAGGGCCTCCACCATCCCGCGGATGGCGCCGTCCACCAGGGAAATATCATCGAGCGGCTGGATGAAGTATTGCTGGTGAACGATATTCCAGGCCTCCCAGAAAGAAGCAAATTCGGCTTCTAGGTCGGCGGGCGTGCCGGTGCCGCCGGAGTCAACCGGCGAAGGCGTCGGGGTAACAGTGACCGGTGTCTCGGCCGGGAGGAAACGTCCGGCCGCAAATCCGCCGCCAAAAGAGCAGGCCAACAGGACCAGCGCGGCGAAAATGATCAATATCATGCGCAATGTTTTGTTCATCGAAGCCTCCTTGAGGGCAATGCCGGAGTGTAGCACACTCGGCTTAATGCAGAATGAAATTTTCGCAAGAGCCGCGTATAAATTAGACTTTATTTGTAATAACCGCCATGACGCGGAGAACGCCAAGAAACATTCCAAATTCGCCAAGAAAAGCCCTTGGCGGCCTAAATTCTGCTTGGCGCCTTTGCGCCTTGGCGGTGAAATTTATTGCGGATAATGTCTATTATGTCAGAGTCGCCAATACTTCATCAAGGCGGGCAAATCCGACAGATTCACCAGCGCCTCGTCGGCGTCGAAACCGGGGGCGTCCTTGCCGACCAGCACCGTGTACATGCCCAGGGCACGCGCCGCCCGGGTGACTCGTCCCTGGTCGTCGAGCAGGACGCAGGTGCGCGGGTCCGGGCCGCCCGCCGCCTTCAGCGCCAGGTCGTAAGCGCCCGGCATCGGTTTGCAGTAGGGGGCAATCACATGCACATCAATGCAGCCGTCAAAAGAACCGTCCAGGCCGAGGGCTTTCGTCACGCGGGCGGCATGGGCGCAGTCGGCGTTCGTGAAGATGAATTTGCGGGCGCGAATGCCCTCCAGCGCGAGGCGCAGGGCCGGGTCCGGGCGGAGGTACGCTTCGAGCGGCAAATCGTGGACGTAGGCCAGGTAGTCGTCCATGTCCACGTGGTAATTCGCCTGCAGGCCGCGCAAGGTCGTGCCATACTCCTGGAAATATTTTTCGCGCACGGCTTCGATCTGTTCCCAGGAAAGCCCCAAGCGCTCGTGCATGTAGGCGTTGATGCGGCCGCGCAGTTCCGTCCACAGACCGGTGGAGGAGGGATAGAGTGTCTCGTCGAGGTCGAAGAAGAAGGTGGTGAATCGCATAGAGCAATTATAAACCGCCAAGTCGCCAAGCGCGCCAAGTTGGCCGGAAATCGCCAAGGACTTCTCGGCGGCTTATCGCTTTTTTAGCGTTCCCCGCGTCTTGGAGGTTAATGTGGTTTTTGAAGTAGAATCGAACCATGACCATCCGCATCCTGCCCCCCGAAGTTGCCTCCCAAATCGCGGCCGGCGAAGTCGTCGAACGACCGGCCTCGGTGGTCAAGGAATTGGTGGAAAATGCGCTGGACGCGGGTGCGAAGTCGGTGACAGTGGAAATCGCCGGGGCGGGCCGGACCCTGGTCCGGGTCGCTGACGATGGGGCCGGCATCCCAGCGGATGAGTTGGCCCTGGCCGTCGAGCGGCACGCGACCTCGAAACTGGCCTCCGCCGCCGACCTGTTCCGCATCGCCACACTCGGCTTCCGCGGCGAGGCGTTGGCTTCGATTGGCTCTGTCGCGCGGCTGACGATTTCTTCACGGAAAGCGGATTCGTCCAGCGGGGCGCGGCTGAAAGTGGAGGGCGGGAAAATCGGCAAGGTGGAAAAGACCGGCGCGCCGGTCGGGACAGTGGTCAGCGTGGAAGATCTGTTCTACAACGTCCCGGCGCGGCTCAAATTTTTGAAGCAGGACGTGACCGAGCGCCGCGCCATTGACGCCCTGCTGACACGTTACGCCCTGGCGTATCCCCATGTGCGCTTCAAGTTATCCGAGGGCAACACTGCCTCCCTGCAAACTTCCGGCGACGGCGACCGGCGCGCTATCCTGGCCGCCCTCTACGGTGTGGACGTGGCGCGCCAGATGCTGGATGTCATTTCGGAAGAGGAGGGGTTGAAATTATCAGGCTTCATCTCCCCTGTCGCGCTGACGCGTTCCAACCGTAAGGAAATCACCTTTTTCATCAACGGGCGCTGGGTGCAGGATACGCCGCTGACGACCGCCCTGCTCCAAGCCTATCACACCTTGCTGATGGTGGGACGTTACCCGCTGGCGGCGTTGTTCCTCGAGGTCCCGCCCGAGGAAGTGGATGTCAACGTCCACCCGGCCAAGGCCGAGGTGCGTTTCCGCAACCCGGACAAGGTGTTCAGTTTCGTCCAGCGTTCGGCGCGGCGCGCCATTTTGGCCTTTACCCCAATCCCGCAGGTGGCCTCACAAAATTTATGGGGCGCTCAGGCTAGGAATGTGGATCCGTCTTGGGGGCTGGCTCACGATGGTGAGTCGAGAGTTGAGAGTCGGGAGTCGGGAGTCACCTTGTCCATTGATCAATCACTAACAACTGACAACTACCAACTGACAACTCCCAACTCGCAATTGACTGCTGGTAGTCTCGCGGTTCCCCTGCTCCGGTTAATCGGCCAGATTGGCGCCACCTATCTGGTTGCCGAAGGCCCTGACGGTCTATATCTCATTGACCAGCACGCCGCCCACGAGCGGGTTCTTTTTGAGAAGTTAATGGCTCAACATGAGCAGAAAAATATCCCTTCCCAGGCTTTGCTCACTCCTGCCGTGGTTGAATTCCCTCCAGCGAGCGCGAAACTGCTCGAAGATCAATTAGCCATTCTCCATCACTTCGGTTTCGACGTGGAATCTTTCGGCCAAAATGCTTTTCAAGTTCGCGCCATGCCGATCCTGTTCGCCAACTCCGAACCCGCGGCGGCCCTGCGCGCCCTGGTGGAGGATTTCGAGGAAGACGAAGCCCCGCTCCAAAACGAGATCGAAGCCAAAATCGCTGGGCGCGTCTGCAAGCGGCTGGCGGTCAAGGCGGGACAGGTGCTCTCCTCCGACGAACAGCGCGCCCTGCTCGCGGACCTGGAAGCCTGCGCCTCGCCGCGCACCTGCCCGCACGGCAGGCCGACGATGATTCACCTGTCCGTGGAGTTGCTGGAGCGGCAGTTTGGGCGAAAAGGGGCACGATAATTTTTAACACAAAGGGCACCAAGGATCACATAAGATTTATTTACCTTCGTGTTTCCTTTGTGCCCGTCGTGTTGAAAGGTTCTTATGCAATCCCTCTGGCTCGAAAACCAAACCCTCTCCCTGTGCGACGTGCCTCGCCCGGCAAAACCCGGCGAGGCGCTCATCCGCGTCCGGCTGGCGGGTATCTGCGGAACAGACCTCGAATTGGTGCGCGGCTACTATCCGTTCGCTGGCATTCCTGGGCATGAATTCGTCGGCGAGGTGGTGACCGTTTCGGAGTCCGACGACTCCAGTCGTCGGGATTCCCGAAGTCTGGAGACTTCGGAGTCCGCCGCCCAATGGATCGGCAAACGCGTCGTCGGGGAAATCAACGCGGTCTGCGGCGAATGTGAGCAATGCAAGAATGGCCGCCTCACCCACTGCGAGAAGCGCACTGTGCTGGGCATCGTCAATCGGGACGGAGTCCACGCCGAATACACCACCCTGCCAGTGGCGAATCTGCACCTCGTCCCGGATTCGGTCCCGGACGAGGCGGCGGTCTTCACCGAGCCGCTGGCCGCCGCGCTGGAGATCCAGCAGCAGGTGCACCTCCAGCCCACAGACCGCGTCCTGCTCATCGGCGCGGGGCGGCTGGGACAACTGGTCGCCCAGACGCTGGCCCTGACTGGCTGTGACCTGCGCGTGGTGGCGCGTCATCCAATGCAGCAGAAACTCCTGACCGACCGCGGCATCCGCCTCATTCCCTCGGACGAAATCCAGCCGCGGCGCTGGGACGTGGTGGTGGAAGCCACCGGGTCGCCCTCCGGCTTCGACTTGGCGCGGCAGGCGCTGCGTCCGTGCGGCCGTCTGGTGCTGAAGTCCACCTACCGGGGCGAGATGACCGTCAACTGGTCGCCGTTCGTGGTGGACGAGATCACGGTCATCGGCTCGCGCTGCGGTCCGTTCGCCCCAGCGCTGCGTCTGCTGGGAAAGAAGGAAGTTGACCCCACTGTGCTGATCGCAAAGCGATTCCCTCTCTCCACCGCGCTGGAGGCCTACGAGACGGCCAAACAGCCGGGGATGTTGAAGGTGCTGCTGGAAATGTAGCCGCGGACGGCCTCCGCCCGGGTAACGGGAGCAGGATACAGGTCCGGAAAGATCCGTAGAGCGGGATGGCCTCGTGTGTAACTACCTACCCATATCCTCCCGCAGGTTCACAATAGGTCGGTCTCAGATGGGATGCTGGGCTCTGCACCCAAACACAGGCCATTGCGGTTTGCCTGGCTTGCTGGTGACCTCTGAAACCTGCGGGAGGGTAGGCAGTTTCCCTCGCGCTCTATTTTTTACAGGGGATGTGAATGGTAAAGGTCGTCCCTTGGCCCAGTTT
Organism: Chloroflexota bacterium; assembly: GCA_040754355.1. Taxonomy (GTDB): domain Bacteria; phylum Chloroflexota; class Anaerolineae; order Anaerolineales; family Villigracilaceae; genus UBA877. The sequence goes on from JBFMCM010000209.1 coordinate 7,950, forward strand.
GGACTTGACGGAAATACTGCCCCCATGCCCGGAAACAATCTGCTTGCAGATGGAAAGCCCCAGCCCGGTGCCGGGGGCCTTGCCTTCATAGGCGCGCACCCGATAGAATTTTTCGAACAGATGAGGCAGGGACTTCTCCGGAATGCCCAGGCCGGTGTCGCTAACTGAGAGCGTCCAACACGGACTGCCCATAACGGCGCGGAGGGTAATACTCCCGTTGGGACAATTATATTTGATGGCATTGCTGAGCAGGTTCAGCACCACCTGCTTGAGTTTGTCGCGGTCGGCCTCCACCTGCGGAAACTCAGCCGGGACTTCGATACCGATGGTGACTTGGTTCTCGTCGGCTTTGCTCTGCATGACCTGGCGGCATTCTTCGAGCAGGGGCAGCAGATTGAATTGCGCCAGGTGGAATTGGACCCGGCCCGATTCCAGCCGCGCCAGGTCGAGGAAGGTGGACGCCAAAGCGTTCAAGCGCAGGGTCTCACTGTGGATACTGTGGACCATCTGTTCACGCTGTTCTTGAGAAATCTCCGGGCGCAGGAGGAGGTAGGTGGAAGTGCCGATAGAAGCCAGCGGGGTGCGCAGTTCATGGACGAATTCGGCAATCAGGTCAGATTGCTGGAACAGGCGCGCATTCTCGATGGCCACCGCCGCCTGCGCGCCCAATACCAGGAGCAGGTCTTCGTCGGCATCAGAAAAATTGCCATCCTGTTTATTGATTGCCTCCAGCACACCCACGATCTTGTCTTTGGTGATCAGCGGGACGCCCAGCAAGGTTTCGGTAGTGAAGCGCGTTTTCTGTTCCACGGTCTGGTAGAAACGGGGGTCCTCGTGGGCATTCGCCACCCGAACCGGTTGTCGGTTGGTGACGATCCAGCCGGCAATACTCCCTTCGAGCGGCACGATCAGGCCGCGCATGGTTTGCAGGTCGAGGTTGGTGGCCACCTGGAAATTCAACTGGCGGGCGGCATCGTCGTACAGGAGGATGGACGCGGCTTCCGCTTCGGTGATGTCGGCGGCAGCATGGATAATCCGGTCGAGCAGGACATCCAGGTCGAGCGTTGAGGCCAGGTCGCGTGAAATGTCAATCAGCCGCCGATAGCCCTCCACCTTTTTCTTCGTGTCGGTCATTGGACCCTCATCCTGTTTCCGCGAAATAGCCCTTGCGAAAACCAGACGGTTTTCCCAAGGGCATATGCTTAGGCCATCTGTTTCTCGACCTCCAGCACGGCTTCAGCCAGTTTGGCAAATTGCTGGGTGGTCAGGCTGTCGGGACGCGCCGCCAGGGCTGTGGTTTTCATCCGGCTGGCGAGGTAAAGCAATTCAGGCGCCGGCGTGATCGCAACCGCTGGAGGCTTGCCCAACTGCTCTTCCACTTGCGCCCAGTTCAACTGGGTATCCGAGCGGATGCGGTTGACGACCACCGGGACAATTCTCGGCCCTGCCACCCCCAACTCGACCAGGTCGGTGAACATGGCCCTGGCGTGGACGACAGAATTCCCGACAGGTTCGACGACCAGCACGATCACGTCACAGGCGGGGAGCAGTTTCTGCGCCAGAGGGACAAGTCCAGGCCCGAGGTCCAGGATAAGGTATTTTCCCAAATAACTCATCCTGTTGATAAGCGCCTCGAATGCTGGTATGGCGCTCAACAGCAGGCTGTCCCTCGGCTGGATAGTACCTGGGAGGATGCGCAGCCCGGTAGGATGGTTGAATAATAGTTCCTTCACGTTTTGCCGCGTCATATCGGCCAATTTCCCCGAGATGAGGTCCTTCAACGCATAGGGCTTTGGCTCACCCATGTCTGGGCCGAGGGTGCCCATGCCGGGACGCAGTTCCGCCACCAGCACCTCAGCCTTGGTCGCCAGGCGAATGGCGTCACCCAAATTGACGGCGATGGTGGTGATGCCCAGGCCGCCGCGCGCCGCTGTCACGCCGATCGTAAAAGCGCGTTTCTCGGTCGGTAGAGGCGTGGTGCCGGTTTTGCCCTTGCTCGAGCGCGCCAGCAAAGCCTTGACGTGCGCGCTCAACTCGGTCGGGTGGGTAGGTTTGGTCAGGTAATCATCGGCGCCGGCCTCGAAGCCGCTGACCTTGTCATCCAATTGTGTTTTAGCGGTGAACATCAGGATGGGGGTATTGGCAGTCAGCGGGTTGGCGCGCAGGCGCTTCGCCACCTCGTAACCGTCCATCTCGGGCATCATGATATCGAGCAGGATGAGGTCCGGGTTTTCGGCTTCGGCCTGGGATAAACCGTCTGGTCCATTATTGGCGGCAACGATCTGATACCCCTGCTTCTGGAGCATCAGACCGACCAGTTTCAGGGTGTCCACATCATCGTCAACGATCAAGATTTTCTCTGCCATGTTACCACCTCACACTGAAAGGGACTTGAGCACAGTCTAGCATAAAGCGGCTGGGGAGGCAAGTTTTTTCCGAATGGTATAATAATTGTTTGCGCCTGCTTCAAGGTGTATAAATAAAACATTTGTGCTATAATAGGAATACTTCCCATACAAGAGGCTTGTATGTCATCCAATGTCATCCGGGTTGTTGGAGCGCGGGAACATAACCTGAAGAATATCACCGTGGAACTTCCACGCGAGAAACTGATCGTCATCACTGGGCTTTCCGGCTCCGGAAAGTCCTCGCTGGCATTCGATACGATCTTCGCTGAAGGTCAACGGCGGTACGTTGAGTCACTCTCAGCCTATGCCCGCCAGTTCCTCGGCCAAATGAACAAGCCCGACGTAGATTATATCGAAGGCCTCTCTCCAGCAGTTTCGATTGACCAGAAAGGGACGAGTCACAACCCGCGTTCCACCGTCGGCACGGTGACAGAAATCTACGACTACCTGCGTCTCCTCTTTGCACGTGTCGGCATTCCGCACTGCCCGGTTTGCGGACGGGAGGTGGTCAAGCAATCTGCCCAGGAGATTGTGGACGCCATCGAGGCGCT
>JBFMCM010000210.1:0-17250 GCA_040754355.1 Chloroflexota bacterium
CGCTGGTATAGTTAGTTTCCTGTGAACTACAAGGTTTATCCCTATCGGCAATATTGTTGAGAAGAATCATCGAAAATGCACCCACAAAGCATGCACAGATGATGTGGGAGTCTGCGGTATTTTCAAGCATTTTTCTGGCTTCGGGATTTTCCTGCTCTCAGGCATAATCCCAGTCCACCCGCCAATCCCTAACGCTGGCCGTTGGCGGGTAAACCCTTCGTATAGACTTCGCCATTTCACCTGCCCAGCTTTCCCTTTGAAGGCAGAGACCTTCGAAGGCAATAACGCCCCGACACACCGTGAAGTAAACGATGGGGACTTGGGCGCATTTTTAGCAGCGATGAAAAACTAAGGAGCAACGTATGGAACTAGGCGCATTTTCAATCAGTCTGGCGGTCAAAGATATCGAAACATCGCGGGCTTTTTATGAAAAACTTGGTTTCAAGGTCTTCATGGGAGATGCCTCGAAGAACTGGCTGATTCTGAAAAACGGCAACCACGTGATCGGCCTGTTCCAAGGCATGTTCGAGAAGAACATCCTGACCTTCAACCCCGGCTGGGACAGCAACGCCCAAAAGTTGGATGCTTTCACCGATGTGCGCGAATTACAGCGTCAGTTGAAAGCGCAGCAGGTGGTGTTCGTAAGCGAGGCAGACGAGAGCACGACAGGGCCGGCCAGTTTTATGGTCGTGGACCCGGATGGAAACCCGATCCTCGTTGACCAGCACATTTAGGTGGATACCACCCATCTATCGCCTGTAACACGAGCCGTGGGTTGACTCTTACTGTGGACGAAGGAATTGTCTGTAAAAACGATGTGGAACGAGAAGCGTTATCAATGGTTCTACGACCACCTCCACAGTCACTACTACGACCTGCTGATGAGATGGTGTTTTCTTCCGTTTGGTGGGGAAGAGAAATTTAGAAAGGGGCTGATCGCCCATATCAATTTTTCTCCCGGAGATAAGATACTCGATATGTGCTGCGGCACGGGCAGTGTAACGTTCATCGCCGCTCAAATGGCGGGAGTAAAGAGTGAAGTCATTGGGATGGACCTATCTTCAGGACAGTTAGGAATTGCTCGAAAAAGAAATCACCTCAGCAATGTTCGTTTTCTTGAGGGAAACGTAACTGCTACAGGTTTTGAGAGTGGATATTTCAACAAGGTGTTTATCACCCACGCACTGCATGAGATGCGGCGAGAGATCCGGCTAAAGGTCCTTGCCGAAGCGAGGAGAGTATTAAGAGAGGGCGGGGAAGTGATTATTCTGGAACTGGACAATCCAGAGAATCTCCTGGTCAGATTATTAATCGGGTTCTGGTTTTTTTATTGGTTGCCCTTTAATTTCGAAACTCCAACCCGAAAAGATATGTTCAAGCAGGGGCTTACAAAGGAGGTCGAGGAAGTTGGTTTCAAGCACATTATCAGGCTGCCGAAGTATCGCGGAGTATTTCAAGTCATACACGGCATAAATTAGCGTGGGAGACTGACGATGGATTTCAGCCGACGTTGCTCCACCGCGCTCCGCGACACAGCTGAACACACGCGTTGGGTGTCGCAACCATCAGGCTGCAATGTCGTAAACCATCTATAACGATCGAATCAAAGCCAACCCGGAGGTAAATCGTGAAAGCCGTCTTCCACACCAAATATGGACCACCCGATTTTCTGGAATTCAAAGAAGTCGAAAAACCGGCTCCGAAGGAAAACCAGGTCCTGGTCAAGGTGCATGCCTCGTCAGTCAATGCGGCTGAATACCGCGTGATAAGAGCCACCCCATTCATTATGCGCTTGATGATCGGAGGATTTTTCAAACCCAAAGACCCGCGCTTTGGCACGGATGTCGCCGGGCGGGTCGAGGCGGTGGGCGAAAATGTCAAGCAGTTTCGACCCGGGGACGAGGTGTTCGGGTGCGCCAAGGGTGCCTTTGCCGAGTATGTCCTTGCCAGGGAAGCCTACCTGGCGCTGAAGCCGGCCAACATACCCTTCGAGGAGGCCGCGGCAATACCTGTGGCGGCTCTCACTGCCCTGCAGGGTCTGCGCGACGCGGGAGGCATCCAGCCCGGGCAGGAGGTTTTGATCCAGGGCGCTTCGGGCGGCGTGGGCATGTTCGCGGTACAACTCGCCAAAGTATTCGGCGCGCATGTGAGCGCCGTATGCAGCCCCAGGAACCTGGACATGGCCCGCTCGCTTGGTGCGGAGCATGTCATTGACTACACCAGGGAAGATTTCACCCGAAACCCGCAGCGCTACGACCTGATTTTCGCGGTCAACGGTTACCACTCGCTTTCGGCTTACAAGCGGGCCTTGAAACCCCAGGGGATCTACATCTGCGCTGGAGGCACCCTGCCCCAGATATTCCAGGCCATGCTCTTTGGGAAATGGATGTCAAAGAAAGACGGCCAGAAGATGGCCAGCATGGGAATCGCCAAAGTGGAACAAAAGGATTTAGTTTATCTGGGTAAAATGGTGGAAACCGGGAAAATCGTCCCGGTGATTGACCGTCGTTACCCGCTAAGCGAGATCCCTGAGGCAATCCGGTATGTGGAAGAAAAACACGCCCAGGGAAAAGTCGTCATAACTTTGGAAAGACACACCTGAAAAAAGAGAGACATACCCGCCCCGACCTGTTCGCCGGGGCGGGTTGTTTTAACGTATCATGCAATTTGAGTGCAGGCTTCGCGAAGCACCCTTCAGGGTTAGCCTGCGAAGTTTGGTGAATTAAAATCCCCATTCCGGAATTTGGCAAAAGTCAAGTGAGGCAATGTGCTGGTTACAAATCCTCCGGTGTCAACCCTGTTACTTTGGCTAGACGCGCCAGCATACGCGGACCAATTTCTTCGCCATCATGAAATGCAAATACGACATCCGGCCAGCCTGGCTTCGCCAGCACTTTGTGAGATCCAGCCTGGCGCTTTATGACCCAGCCAAGCCGCAGCAAGATAGAAAGCAGCCGTTTCGCTTTGATCGAACGCCACTGGCTCATACTGCTGCGAAGGAAATCGTCAGAGGGGAAATGCTTTCGCTGTGTTCCAGCCGGTCGGCAACCACACGCAAAGCCAGTGCCTGGACGTGAGCAATGGCTTCCTCCATATCCTTTCCATAAGCCATAGCGCCTGGCAGCTCCAGAACTTCAGCCAACCAGCGCCCATCTTCCTCCTGCTCGTACTCGATCGTGAACTTCATTTCGGCCTCCTCATAAAACTAGCCTGTGAAGATTATAGCACTTTACGTTACATCTTCTCCAGCATTACAATCGCCCGCGTCACTCTCTCCAACACCTTCTCCTTCCCGACGATCTCCATGCTCTCGAACAGCGGCGGGCTGACCGTTTGACCGGTCACGGCCACACGCAGGATGCCGAAGACCTGGTTCGGGCTGAGGCTGAGTCGCTCCACCAAGGCGCGCATCGGCGGTTCGGCAGTCTGGGGGGTGATCTCAGGCAGGCCGGCCAGGACCTCCAGCGACTTGCGCGCCGCGTCCGCGGACTGGGAGGCGGTCAGGCCTTTGGCGACCAGTTCCTCGGGTTTCGGCTCGACCGTCTCACGGAAGAACCAGGCCGCGAAGGGCAGGCAGTCGTCCAGCGTGACGAGGCGCTCGCGGATGAGCGGGACGATTTTCAGCAGGGTTGCATCGTCCACGGCAAGGTTTTCGCGCAGGAAGTAAGGCTTGAGACGGGCAGCCAGGTCCTCGGTCCGGAACGAGCGGATGTGCGCCCCGTTGAAGTGGTCGAGTTTGGCAAAGTTGATCGCCGCCGGGGAAGGCGTCAGGTGGTGGATATCGAAGCGGGCAATCATGTCATCCAGGGTCAGGAGGTCGTCCTCCGGGACGCCCCAACCCATCAGGGCAATCCAATTCAAGACGCCTTCCGGGGTGTAACCCAGGTCTTGCATGTCGCCGAGGAAAATGGAGTAGCCGTCCTTCATTGCCTGGTCGGTGTCGCGTTTGCTAAGTTTACCTTTGCCGGAAGGCTTCAGGAAAACTGAAAGATGGACGAACTCCGGTTCGTCCCAGCCGAAGGCACGGATAATATGAACATGTAAGGGCATGGAAGGCAGCCATTCCGAGCCGCGGATGACGTGCGTGATTTCCATCAGGTGGTCGTCCAGCATGGCGGCCAGGTGGTAGGTGGGCAGGCCGTCCGATTTGAGCAGCACCGAATCGTCCAGGGCGGAGTTGTCGGTGACGATCTCGCCACGCAGCAGGTCGGTGGCCGTGATGCTGCCTTCCTTGGGCATCCTGAAGCGGATGACGTATTTCTCGCCCGCGTCTACGCGTCTGCGCGCCTCGCCAAGTTCCAGACCCCGGCAGGTGCCGTCGTAACGCGGATTTTGTTTATTCTTCATCTGCTCTTGGCGGACCTTTTCCAGCCGGGCAGGGGTGCAGAAACACGGGAAGGCGTGGCCGAGGTCCACCAATTTCCAGGCATATTCGTGGTAAATGGCGCGCCGCTCGCTCTGGCGATACGGACCGAAGGGTCCGCCGATGTCCGGACCTTCATCGTGGTGGATGCCAAGCCAGCCCAATCCCTCGATCAATTCGGCTTCGGCGGTGGGGCTGTAGCGTTTCTGGTCGGTGTCTTCGATGCGCAGGATGAAGGTCCCGCCGGTGCGGCGCGCCAGCAGGAATGGGTAGAGCGCCGAGCGGGCATTGCCGATGTGCATCCGCCCGGTGGGCGAGGGGGCGAAACGGGTGCGAACAGGTTTCAAGTTCATAAAAATCTCCGACCCCTCTACCCCCACCCCGTCCCTTCCCCTTCTCCCCTTTAGGGGAGAAGGGGGAGGGTGGCCGCAGGCCGGGTGGGGGATGAGAGGTTAAAAGTCCAATGGTTTGCTCCGCAAGGCCACGCTCTCGACCAGCCCGATGCCGAGCATGAGCGAGAGCAGGCCGCTGCCGCCATAACTGATGAAGGGGAGCGGGACGCCGGTGACCGGGATCAGATTCAGGTTGACCGCGATGTTGACCGTGGCCTGGAAGAAGATCAGGATGGCAACGCCGTAGGCGATCAGTGAACCGAATTGGTCGCGCGCCAGCCGCGCCGCCCGCAGGCAGCGGTAGATGATGAAACCCAGCAACGCCAGCACCAGAGCGGCGCCGACGAAACCGAATTCCTCGCCGATGACAGAAAAGATGAAGTCTGTGTGGCGGACTTTCATGAAGCGCAGTTGGGTCTGCGTGCCGAGGCCGTAGCCCTTGCCAAACCAGCCGCCGGAACCGAGCGCCGCCAGGGCTTGGCGGACGTTATAGGTAGCGCCATAACTTGCATTCGGATCTTCGATCAGGAAATCCAGAACGCGCTTCTGCTGGTAATCTTGCAAGAAGGGAAAGATGGTTATCACCAGGCTCACCCCGGCCAATGCAATGATACCCAGATGTTTGAGTTGGACGCCGCTGATCCAGGTCATGGCTCCCCACAGGACCATGGTCACGATGACATTGCTCAAGTTGGGCTGGATGTAGATCAATCCGGCGATGCCGAGCGCGATGAGCAGACTCTTGGCCAGCCAGCCCCAATTGCGAGGCGCATCGGTGGTCTTTGCGAAATAATTAGCCAGCGCCAGGATGACCACGATCTTCGCCAGTTCGGTCGGCTGGATGGACACCAGACCGGTCTCGATCCAGCGCGTGGCGCCGAAGCGCGTCCCGCCGATCACACTGAGCAGCCCCAGGGCAATGACGATGACCGCGTACATCGGGACGATCGCTCCGGACCAGAAGCGATAATCTATCATTGCAGCAATCAAGATTACGGCAAAGCCGATGGCGCCAAAGACGATCTGGCGGTTGACCACCAGGGCCAGGGACTCATTACCCGCGATAGCCGAGCGGATCATCGTCACGCCGAAGACGAGGGCGATGATGACCGCTCCGAGGAGCCAGAAGTCGAAGTGACGCCAAAAGCCGGGTCGGAACATGGTTTGATTGGATTGCTACTAAAAACATATCCACAGACGGCGCAGATTTCGCAGATTCCATTTCGTCTGCGCCATCCGCGAAATCTGTGGAAGTGGAAACCTCGAGATTACCAGTTACCTGCGCCTGCGGTCTGCGCTCCGCAAAGGGATATCGGCCACGAGACGCTGGGCGCGTCCGTCCTGGGCAACGTTGATAACCACGCCGGATGGTTCGATCTCCACGTGCCGGGAGATGGTGGCGATCAAATCGTCCTTGAGGGCGTTCAATTCGGCGGGATTCAGATCGGTGCGATCGTGAATCAGGACCAGCTGCAGGCGTTCTTTGGCGCTGTTGGCGCTTCTTCTGCGTCTGAAGAAATTCATGGCTATTTCCTCCCCAGCAAACGCTGCCAGAGGCCGGTGGAGTCCAGGTCGAGGAAGGGGACGTTCTCGCCCATCAATCTGCGGGCGATGTTCTGAAAAGCCTGACCGGCTTTGCTCTTGGAATCCAACACCAACGGCTGGCCCTTATTCGAGGCCACCAGAACATTCTCATCCTCCGGCACGATGCCGATCAGGTCAATCGCCAGCAGGTCGAGCACATCCTCCACCGAAAGCATGTCGCCGCGCTTGACCATGACCTGGTTGATGCGGTTGATCACCAGCGAGGCAGGCCCTTTCTCTTCCGCTTCCAGCAGACCGATTACCCGGTCTGCATCACGGACGGCCGAAACGTCTGGATTGGTCATCACCAGCACTTTATCGGCGGCGGCAATCGAATTCTTGAAGCCGCGTTCGATGCCGGCCGGGGAGTCGATCAGGATCCAATCCACCTCCGGGCGGAGTTCGTCGCACAGGCGCACCATGTCGCTCGGAGAGACGGCCGTCTTGTCACGCGTCTGGGCAGCAGGAATGAGATAAAGTTCGGGCAGACGTTTATCCCGGATCATGGCCTGCTTCAGGCGGCAGCGGCCTTCCACTATGTCCACCAGGTCGTAGACGATGCGGTTCTCGAGCCCCATCACCACGTCCAGGTTGCGCAGGCCGATATCAGCGTCAATGCAGGTGACTTTCTGCCCGCGCGCCGCCAGCGCCGTGGCAATGTTTGCCACGGAAGTGGTTTTACCAACGCCGCCTTTGCCGGATGTTACGGTCACTACTTTTGCTGTCATGTCACCATCCTGTCAGGACTCCCACGGTTCCGCCACCAGTTGCCCCTCCTTCAAGCGGGCCACTTCTGGCTGGTTCTTGCCTTGTTTCTTTGGCGAGACTGCAATCTCGCCGGCGATTCGCAATTGTGTAGGCGCGAGTTCCAGTGCGCAGACAACCGCCTTTTCGTCGCCACCCGCCCCGGCATGGACAACACCGCGCAGCCTTCCCCAGACGATGACGCTGCCGCCCGCCACAACCTCCGCGCCGGGATTGACATCACCCAGGACAACGACACTGCCCTCGTGCGTCACCTTCGCCCCGGAGCGCAGCGGACCTTTGACCCATTTGGCGGCCTCGGCTGGAATCTCATCTTCCGCCTGCCTGACCTCGGGCTGGCGCGGCTTGGAGAGACGGGTTGCCAGGCCGAGGTTTTGAGCCGTTCTCTCCGTCAGAGGCGATTCGCTCAAAACGGCCCACAGGCTGATGCCTCTATCCGAGAGTTTATCGCGCAAGTCTGAGAGGTCGGCTACCCGCAAGGCACTTGCGCCCACGTCCAGGGCGAGGCGAGCGCCGCGGTAAAACGAGGGCTGGCCCTCGACTTGATTGATGAGTGCAGTGACCAGGTCCGGCCAGGCTGCCTGATCGCAGGTGATGAGCAGGCCGTCACGGATACCTTTGGTCTGGAGGAGTGGAGGTTCGGTGCTCATTGGGATGAAATTATACTGCCATTCCCGGCGCTACGGGCTGCCGGTTAAACCCTGGGCGGCGTCTATTGCCTTGAGGGCAAAGTAAGCATCCATCACATCCCGCACAATGGGGGCGGCCACGCGTCCGCCCTCGCCAGCATTGTAGAGGAATGCAACGATGGCAATCTCTGGGTTGTCGAAGGGAGCATAAGCCACCGTCCAGCCGTGGGAGGGCCATTCACCGCGCTGGCAGAGTCCCTTCTTGTACGCCACATCATCACAATATTCCGCTGTACCGGTCTTGCCAGCAACGGCTATTGGATAGTTTTGGAAGGAGAAATCGCGATTGAGCGTGCCGCGCGAATCGGTGGTCGCCAAATGCATCCCGGTTTGGACAGCCTCCACCACCCAGGCCTCGACTGGCTTCATCATATCGGTCGCTGTGCATTCCCCACCCGCGCAATCGAATTGTCGAATGACAGGATCCTGGGTGATGTCCCAGCGCATGCGCGGGGTAAAAGGCTGGATGATGTTGCCTTGTTCATCGCGTATCTCGTAGACAACTGTCGGCTGCATCAATTTGCCGTCGTTGGCGATCGTCGCGGCAGAGAGCAGCACCTGCAGCGGTGTGGCAAGCACGTACCCCTGCCCGACGCTGGCAAGGTAGGTGTCACCGGTGGACCAGTTCTCGCCCCTGAAAATACGCTTCCAGGTCGGGTCGGGGATCAGGCCAGAGAGTTCACCGGGCAGTTCGATGCCGGATTGTTGGTCATATCCCAGGGCACGCGAGTATTCCTGCAAACGCAAGATGCCAAGTCCCTCAGGGACTTCATCCTCGAAACCACCCCCAACCTTATAAAAACATGCGTCGCTGGAGAGGGCAATGCACTTCAGGAAGGGCAGTTTCCCCAGTCCGCTCGTTTCTCCATAGAAAGTGTATGTCCAATCGTAGTAGTATTCGATCTTCCCTGGGTCGGTGGGAGAATAGGTATTGGTTACGCCGATAACGGCCGGCGCGTCAATGATGGAATCGGGTGTGACAATGCCTTCGTTCAAAACCCCAAGTGCGGTAGTTAATTTGAACGTCGAGCCGGGAGGAAACTCTGTGGATACCGCATAGTTCAACAAGGGATGCGCCGGGTCTTGTTCGAGTTGGTTGTAATAATAGGCCGGGATGAAACGCACCATGCGGTTGTTCTCATAGGTTGGGTATTGAACCATCGCCAAAATCTCACCGGTTTGAGGATCCATGGCAATCACCGCGCCGCTGGAAATCCGGTAGTAACCGTAATAAGTTTCGTTCCAATATTCGATGGCGTTCAACAAGGCCGTCTGGGCCGCCTGCTGGAGACGCGTATCAATCGTCAGGACAACGTTGTACCCAGCAACAGGGTCAAGCGGAGGGGCCAGGTTGCGCAAAACAGCGCCGGCTACATCCACTTCCACCGTCCGCTCGCCAGGGGTGCCCATCAGGACGTCGTTCAACGTGTATTCCACGCCGTTATAACCGACCTTATCGCGGTTGGGCAGAAAACCCATGTCGCGATATTCCTGTTCGAGAGAAGCCGGGATAGGCCCCAGGAAACCGATGATGTTGGCCGTCAGTGACCCGGTCGGGTAATCACGCAGCGGCTCAATCAAAATATCCACGCCGGGCCATTCCGAGGCGCGCTCGCGCACGATCATGGCAATTTCCTCGCCCACGTTGCACTGGATCTTGACCGGTTCGTAGGGGGCATTCGTCTCCCCTAAGGTCACCAAATCAATGATGCTTGGTCCGGGAACACAGGGAGCAAACAGTTTGGCTGCATTTAAGGATTCGTCTGTAAGCGGGTCGATCACGGGGCTGCCGACTTCCACTCCTGTCAGATCGGACAAGTCGCGGTAAATGCGTTGGATATCGCCTTCGTCGTCGGGCAGGTAGGCCGGGGTGATGATGATGCTGTAGGAGGCAATATTATTGGCCAGGAGGATGCCGTTTCGGTCGTAGATGATCCCGCGCGCCGGCGGGTCGCTGATGGTATCCGTGCGGTTATCTTCTGTTTGCGCCAAGTAATCATCACCATTGAGGATTTGCAGGGAAAACAGCCGGATAATAAAGACCAACCCCAGCAGAACGGCAATTCCGTAAACCACCCATTGGCGCCAACTTTCACGGCGCGTCTGGCGGGGAGGAACTGTCATGCTGTCACCTCCGCGGGATACAACCGCCCGGCAATATCATGCATCAAAGGATGGATGGCCACAGCCAGCAGGAGATTCAACAAAACGCTCGGCAGGATGACCTGGACGAACACCTCCCCAAAAGGCAGAGAAATTTCAAACAAGATTCGATACACATACGTGAACATGACCAGCACCAAGGTACCAATAAAAGTGACCGCGAACATTGCCAGGAGAGGCGCCTGCCAGATACGGCGGGTAAGCAGCCGCGCGATACCGATCACAGAGAGATAGGCCGCCAGGTAAATAAACCACGGCGCGCCTGAAACACCCCCGACCAGGAACCCGGCGGCTACACCCCACAGCCAGGCTAGGCGGACGCGCTCCTGCAAAGCCCAGGCCGCCAGGACCACCAAGACGAGGTCAGCGCTGCCGCTCAACAGGGTGATGCGGCTGACCAGGGCAGTCTGGAGCACAAGTGCAATTCCCAGGACGATGACAAGCGTAAAAAAGGTTCGCATATCAGGGGCTTGGGGTGGTAATCAGGGGGGAAATATCCACCGGTTTGAAGTTGGTGATGACCAATACGAACTGCACGCGGGCAAAATCCACGTTGGGCTGGACAGAGGCCTGCTGGAACAATTCATATTCCAGATTGCGGACGCTGACGACCTGCCCGATCAGCAAGTTGGGCGGGTAACCGCCTCCCAGGCCGGAGGTCAACACCACATCTCCGGGTTGGACGGCTACATCTTTCGGGATCATGTCGAGGGACAGGTCGCCGGTCACAGAGCCGATCAGCATTGCCTCGGTGCCTCCGACTGGCAGGCTGACATTGACGGCCGAGGCAGAATCGGTGATCAACTGCACCCGCGCGGCTTCCGCGATGACGGCGTCCACGCGGCCCACCAGCCCTTGATTGGTCACGACCGGCATTCCGGGCAGGATGCCGTCGTTGGAGCCGATGTTGATGATGACATAACGGTAAAACGGACTCGGGTCCCGGCCGATGACGGCCGCGCCTGAGTAGGAGTATTCCGGGTTGGCGCGGGCAAAATCCACCAGGGCAGAAAGGATTTCGGTCTCGGTCACGCGTTGCTGCAATTCGATGATCTGCGTTTGCAGGCTGGCCAGTTCCGCTTCCAGTTCGGCATTTCGCTGGCGCAGGGAGGCGACGTCGCGCGGAACAGTCAGGAAATCCACCAGGGCCAGGTAGCGGTTGGAAAACCAGGTTTGGGTATCAATGACCAGGCGCTGGAACCAGGAGGTGACCGGGTTGAAATAGCCGCCCAGGGCGAGCGCCACCAAGCCGGTGGCGGTCACCACAATAATAATCATTTGCAGGGAACGTGATAAACTGGTTTTCATATGTTTCACCGCGCGCTGGCGCGGCCACGCGGTTACGAATGACGCGTGCTGCCGCGCTCCAGACCAACCAGGTAGCGGCCTAAGTGTGGCAGGTCATCCAGGACGAGGCCGGTGCCGCGACAGACGCATGTCATCGGGTCTTCGGCGGCCCAAACACGCAGGTTCAACTCGTCGGAGAGACGTTCGGGCAATCCTTGAAGAAGCGCGCCGCCGCCGGCGATGCAAATGCCGATGTCCATCAGGTCCGATACAATTTCAGGCGGAACTTCATCCAGGGCGTCCTTGATGGTCTCCACAATCACCATCACGGATTGTGAGAGGGCCTCGCGCACTTCCACGGAAGAAATTTCTATCGATTCCGGCAGGCCGGAGACCAGGTTGCGGCCGCGCACTTCCATCGTCCTTTCCACCGGCAGGGGGAAGGCGGAGCCGATCTGCCATTTGACCTCTTCAGCGACCCGCTCGCCAATCAGGACATTGTACTTGTTGCGGACATATTGAACGATATCCAGGTCCATTTCGTCGCCGGCGACGCGCAGGGACCTGGAGACAACCACGCCGCCCATGGACATGACCGCCACCTCGGTCGTCCCGCCGCCGATGTCCACGATCATCGAGCCGCGCGTTTCGCCGATTGGCAGGCCGGCGCCCAGGGCCGCTGCGGTCGGCTCCTCGATCAGGAGTGCCTCCCGCGCCCCCGCAGAGATCGTGGCATCGTAAACAGCCCTTTTTTCCACCTCGGTCACACCGGAGGGAATACCGATCAACACGCGCGGACGCGGCAGGGGCACCACACTCTGTTCATGGACTTTGCCGATGAAATATTCCAGCATAGCCTCGGTGATCTCGAATTCGGAAATAACCCCGTCCCGCAGCGGGCGAACCACAATGATATTCCCTGATGTCCGCCCCACCATTTCCTTGGCCTGGAGCCCAATCGCAAGCGGCTGCCGAGTTTTCTTATCCATCGCCACCCAGGAAGGCTCATTAATCACAACTCCCTTCCCTCGCACGTGCACCAGGGTGTTGGCTGTGCCCAGGTCAATGCCAATATCGAGGGAAAAGAGACCCAGCAGCCAGTTGAGTGGATTGAAAGCCAAAGTGAGATGCTCCTCGTTGATTTTCCAACGCCCGCATTATACCATGAGGCAATTTAAGCCTGTTGGACACGCTTTACAGCGAGCATAGTCAGGTCATCCGCAGGCGGGAGCGGACCGGAGAACTGGTCCACGGTCATCTCCAGCAGGTCCAGCAGCCCGCGCGCCGACGGGCCGTCCGCAGCATTGAGCGCCTGCTCCAGACGTTCCACGCCGAAGGTTTCATCGTCAGGCGAGAAAGCCTCGGTCAGGCCGTCTGTATAGAGCAAAAGCGTATCTCCATAGGCCAGCGAGATGCTGCTCTCGTTCATTTCCATGCTTTCAATCACGCCCAGCGCCGCGCCGGTGCGGTGCAGGGTTTCCAGTTTGCGGGTCGCACCGCACATCCAGATGGGCGGGTTGTGGCCGGCATTGGCGAAAGTCAATTCCCCTTTATCCAGCGTCAGCACCCCGTAGACGGCTGTCACGAACATCCCTTCCCGGTTGTCGGGAATGATCAACTCGTTGACACGCCGCATCACCTCGGCCGGGGAGGTGGTATCCAAAACGGCGGCCCGGACGAGGGTCCGCGTGAGCGCCATGAAGAGGGCAGCCGGGATGCCCTTGTCGGAAACATCCGCGATGAACAAGCCGAGCCGCCCGTCCGGGAGTTCGAAAACATCGTAGAAATCCCCGCCCACCTGCCGGGCCGTACGCCAGGTGGCAGCCAGGTCCCAATCAGGGAACTCCGGCAGGTGTTCCGGCAGGAAAGTGCGCTGGATCTGGCGGGCCAGTTGGACCTCATGCTCGAGGCGTTCGCGGGCGACCATCTCCTGCTGCAGATGGTCGTTCTGGATGCTCATGGCAACCTGCTGGGCAATGCTGTTGATGATTTCGATGCGCTTCTGACGGAAACGGCGCGCCTCGGAATCTTCCTGCACGAGCAAAACGCCATAGAAATCGTTCTTGATGGCCAGAGGGAAGCCAATTAACAGATGCTCGGCAGTTTGCAGGGCATAGTAGTTTTCCTGTTCGTCGCGCGCCAGTTCCGGGTCCAGCCAGTCTTCCGGCAGGCCCTGGGTCAGCACGCCGACTGTCATTTGTCCATTTTCACGCACTTTGTCGAGGAGAGGAAAGTCGCCGGAGGCAAAATCACGCCCGCAGACCAGGGGCTGGACATCGTCCGGGAAGCCGTATCCCTGGCCGGGGCGGAAGCGGTCCTCCCCCCAGAGGTAGATGGCGCAGGCCCTCACGCCCACCAGGATGGGCGTGACGCGGATGATCGAAGCAATCGTTTCGTCGAGGCTGTTGGAATTGACCACCGTCTGCGCCACCTGCAAGAGGGCTGCAGAGGCGTAAGCCTGTTCCTGGGCCGCATCGTAGAGACGCGCATTTTCGATGGCCACCGCAGCGTAGTTGGCAAAGGTAGCCGTAACCGCCTGAGCCTCGTGCCCGTAACGGCCGGTGGTATGGTGCGAGAGGGTGATGACGCCCAGCGGACGTTCCCCGGCGCGCAGGGTAGCGGCAATGGAGGAGTAATCCGCCGAAAAGCCGCGCGCGATGCCTGTGGGGCCAAATGGGTCCGTAGGTTTTCGGATGACAGGCTCGCTGGTCGAGAGCGTATCGTAGAGGTATTGGCGTGTCTCAGGCCAGCGGCTCATGGCCGCTTCCACCTCGAGCACATCCGCGCCGTGAATGTGGGCCAGGTACAACTCCTCCCCCTCCAAAAGCCAGACGGCGGATACATCGCAGGGCAGGTTGCGTTCCAGTTCGCGCAGCACGCTATCGAGCACGTTGTCCACGCCCGCCTCAGCCGAGAGCAGACCGGCCACCTCGCGCAAACTATCGGCCACCTGCCGCCGCCAGCGCTCGGTGCGATACAGGCTGGCATTGCGCACGGCCGCGGCGACATTATCTGCCAACGCTTCGAGGATAAAACGATCCTCGTCACTGAAAGCATTCAGGCGGGTGCTTTGCAAATCGAGGATGCCCACCACCTCTTTATCGTACACCAGCGGAATGGTCAATTCGGACCGCGTGTCAGCCGGAGGGAAGGGCGAGGGAGCGTAGAGCGGCTCCTTGGACACATCGCGAACCAGCCGCGTCTGCCCGGTGCGCGCCACCCAGGGGATGATCCCCTCGGGATTGTCCAGCCCGACAGTGTAGCCTTTCAACGCCTCGCTGCGGGGGCCAATCCCGGCCTGGTAGATGATCTGCCGCCGGTTCAAGTGAACGGTGAACAGGTTGACATGTGAAAACTTCAAACGCTCCTGGATGAGGGCGGCCACTTTCCCAAGCAACTCGTCCAATTCCAGGACCGAGGTGATATTTTCGCTGACCTCGGCGACGATGGATAACTGTTCGGCGCGCCGTTCCAGGTCGCTGTAGAGGCGGGCGCTGTTGACGGCGATGGCAATCGTGTCGGCCAGGGCGCGCAGGACGAGCAAATCGTTCGGATGAAAGGCGTCCAGGCGGTCGCTTTGAATATCCAACACACCCAACACCCGGTCTTCGATTTTCAACGGCAGGACGGCTTCGGACTGGGTGCCCTGCAGCGGTTCCAGGTAGCGGAAGCGCGGTTCGTCGCAGACATTGTTCGAGACGATTTCCTGCCCGGTCGAGGCCACTTCACCGATCAACCCCTGGCCCAATTCGATCTTCATCAGCGGCGAGGATTTGCGCCGCGTCTTTCGTTTGCCCGGCCCGGCACTGGACTGGAAATTCAGGACCTTCCGGCCAGGCTTGAGCGTGAAAATCGCAACGTAGTAGTACTTGAACGTATCCAGGATGAGGCGGGTGACACGCCGCGTCAGGTCGCGGAGGTCGAGCACGTTCGCAATCTGGGCGCTCACCTTGCGGACGAGCGTCAGTTGCTCCACGCGCCACTGTTCAATGGCAAAACGGTGCGATGCCACCAGCGCCAGCGCGGCATGGCCGGCCAACGCTTCCAGCCATTCGATCTCGGACTTGCGGAACTTCTTCCCAGCCGCGCGACGCACCGCCAGTACGCCAACCGTCAACTGGTGGGAACGCAGGGATATGGCGAGGGCGTGACCTGCATCCTGCTGGCAGCAACCCTCGACATCCTCGAAGGCCCGGCGCATCACCCCCTCCGGCGGCTGCGGCGGGAAAACCTGGGACTGGTTCAATCCCGGCAGGCGGAACATGCGCTCATCCAGCCAGAGTTCGGCCTCAGCGCCAAGAAGCGAGGCAGCCGCCTGCACGACCAAATCACGCTGGGCTTCCAATTGGCTCACGGTCTGCAATTGTTCCCCCAGGTTGTTGATCTGCAACCAAGCAGAAGAAGGGGTAATCCGGGCCGAGGTCATTTCACGCCCTTGATTCTACGCACCATGGTCAGCACATTGCCGGCCTCGCCCAGGTGTTCGTAACGCACCTCGTCCATGAGGTTGTGTATCAGGAACACGCCCAAACCGCCCACTTTGCGGTCTTCGAGCGTACTCAATAGATCCGGGTTTGGGACTGTCGAAACATTGAAGGGACGGCCGTGGTCGCGCAAAATTATCATCAAATCCGAGTCGGTACTGTCACAGGTGCATTCGATGTCCCCCTCCGGTCTATCCTTGTAGGCGTGTTCGACAATGTTCGAGCAGGCTTCATCCACAGCCATTTCGACTGCGCAGATATTCGATTCGTCCATGCCGGCATCCTTGGCCGCCTGGGTGACAAATTCCCGGATGGCATTCAATTGGTCGAAGCGGGCGGGGAAAATGGCTGTTCGCATAGAATTGAAAGGCCGCCTCACAGCCTGCACATCAGAGGCGGCCATCGAAATCAGAAGAATAGTCCGGTTAAAAACTTCCGACAGCCGCAGTCACATCATCGAATATCTTGAAGAGGGGGGTGAAACCAGTCAATTCCAGGGCGTCCATAATTCTCTTCGGCACCCGGGCCAGGATAATCTCACCTCGGTTGTAACGTTTACAGTTTCGTTGACCTACCAGTAAGGCACGGAAACCAGCACTGGACATATACTCGAGGTCCTTCATATCGAGCACAATCTTGAATTTGCCATCGTTGTTGGCCTTCTCGAAAGCCTTGGACAGTTCGGGAGCGGTGAAACTGTCCACTTTGCCCTTGACGGCTATCAGATCGCAATGTTTGTATTGCTGAAGGGTGATCTCCATTTGGCCTCCAATCAAGAATGGGTGTTGCAGAAATTATATCACAGGCGATTCCCGGCCTGGATATTACATCCCGGCGCCGAAAATTTCACCGCCCAGTTTGTAACCGGCTGCCTCCAGGCGCGGGGTGAAAAGCGGCCTCATCCCGGTTGGCCGGAGTTGCCCGAGGATCTTCCCCTGCGGGCTGACGCCGGTCTGCTCGAACTTGAAAATATCCGTCAGGGTGATGACATCGCCCTCCATGCCGGCGACTTCCGTGATGTGGGTCATTTTACGCGTGCCATCCGAGAGGCGCGCCAAGTGGACGATCAGGTTGATGGCCGCAGCGATCTGCTTACGGACAGCCACCAGGGGCATATCCAGCCCGGCCATCATGGACATCGTCTCCAGGCGCGAGGTGGCATCGCGGGGCGAATTGGCATGCAGCGTGGTCAACGAGCCGGTGTGGCCGGTGTTCATGGCCTGGAGCATGTCCATGGCTTCACCGCCGCGCACCTCCCCTACCACGATGCGGTCAGGCCGCATCCGCAGGGCATTGCGTACCAGGTCGCGGACGGTGACCTGCCCGGCCCCGTCCACGCCGGGGAGTTTGGTCTCCAGGCGGACGACGTGGCGCTGCTTGAGTTTCAATTCAACCGCATCTTCGATGGTGACGATGCGTTCACGTTCGGGAATGTAACCAGAAAGCACATTGAGAATGGTGGTCTTGCCGGAACTGGTGTTGCCGGTGACGAGGATATTAAGGCGTGTCACCACGCAGGCTTC
>JBFMCM010000211.1:0-2294 GCA_040754355.1 Chloroflexota bacterium
CCACCATCATGGTGGAGGGCATCCGCGACTTCGTCCCGCTCTACGACGCCGCGCTGACGGCCATCCTCATTCCGCAGTTGCGCATCGAGAGCCCGGCCATCCTGTTCAACCGCCGCCACGTGGACTTGCTCGGCCTGACCACCGAAAAGAAGGAGTAGCGCGTTTTGCTTGACCGGCTGGGGAGGGGGTGGTAAAATCCGCCCGCTTGGAAAAAGCCAGTCCTTCGGCTTTGTTCAGGACAAGCCCCCATCGTCTAGTGGACCAGGACGCAGCCCTTTCAAGGCTAAAACTGGAGTTCGAATCTCCATGGGGGCACTATACAAGACCACCGTAAGGTGGTTTTCGTTTTAAAACTGGAGCCCCCATAAGGGGATGCTATTCGAATCTCCATGGGGGCACTAAAATTAAACCGCCATTTGAGGCGGTTTTTGTTTAATAGCCGACTTCATGCTGAATCTGGCAACTATGCTATACTATCCGCAATGCCCCCCAGCGCCCTCACCCATCTCGAATGCCCCGAATGCGGGCGCAAGTTCAACGCCGACCGGGCCCAGCATATTTGCGAGACCTGCCAATCCCCGCTCCTGGCGCGTTACGATTTGGAGAAAATATCCCGGCAGGTGAGACGGGAGGAAATTTCAGCACGGCCGCGCGGGCTGTGGCGCTGGGCTGAACTGCTCCCCGTCCGCAAGGAAAAATTCCGCCTGACGCTGGGCGAGGGGGATACACCGCTCCTGCCAGCGGTGCGCCTCGGCACGGAACTCGGGCTGGAACGACTTTTTATCAAAGATGAAACATCCAATCCAACCGGTTCGTTCAAAGCGCGCGGCCTGTGCGTAGCCGTGGCGCGGGCGCTCGAATTGGGACTGAAGGAATTCGTCATCCCGACGGCGGGCAACGCCGGGGGCGCGCTGGCTTTTTATGCCGCCCGCGGCGGGGCAAAAGCGCATGTTTTCATGCCGCAAGACGCCCCGCGGGCCAACCAGGAGGAAGTACGCTTGAGCGGCGCGGACCTGGCGCTGGTGGACGGTCTCATCAGCGACGCTGCCCGCCTGGCCGCCCGGTCCGCCAAAGGCAAACGCTGGTTCGACATTTCGACTTTCAAGGAGCCCTATCGCTGCGAAGGGAAAAAGACGCTGGGCTACGAACTGGCCGAGGCCTTCGGCTGGGAACTGCCCGACGTGATCCTCTATCCCACCGGCGGCGGGACCGGGCTGGTGGGTATGTGGAAGGCCTTTGAAGAATTGGAAACGCTCGGCTGGATCGGGCCGAAGCGGCCGCGCATGGTCTCGGTCCAGGCTGAGGGCTGCGCCCCGGTGGTGCAGGCGTTCCAGCGCGGCGCGGAACGGACCGAAGCGTGGCCGAATGCCCGGACCATTGCAGCCGGGCTGCGGGTCCCGAACGCATTTGCCGACCGGCACATCCTGCGGGCTTTGCGCGCCAGCGGCGGGACGGCGGTCGCCGTTCCCGATGAAGAGATTCTCTCCGCCCGGGCTGAACTGGCGCGTACCGAGGGCCTGCTGGCCTGTCCCGAGGGCGCGGCCACATTGGCGGGTTTGCGGCGTTTACTGACCGATGGGTGGTTGCAAAAAAATGAAACGATAGTATTATTCAATACTGGCGCAGGTTTGAAGTATATTTAGCGTGAGGCAACATGGCAGAAGAAGAACCGACCTCCTCTCTCGAATTACTCTATAAAGTAAGCCGCGAACTGGTCTCCGCGCTCGACCTGCGCGCCGTCCTGCAGCGCATCTTGTTCCAGTCGTTGAAATACGTGGGCGGCGAGCGCGCCAGCATCGTGGTGATGGACGACAATGGGAAAGCGGTGGATGCGGCCATCGTCTATGGGCGCAAGATCCACGACCACACCACCCAGCAGCTGCGGGAAACCATCGAGCGCGGACTGGCTGGCTGGGTGGTCCGCCGCCGCCAACCGGCCTGGGTGCCCGATACCAGCCGCGACGAGCGCTGGCTGCGCCGTCCGGACGATGCGGTGGACCAATCCGGGGCGAAAGCCGCCATGTGTGTGCCGCTCCAGGCGCGCGATAAATTGGTGGGGGTGCTCACTCTCGTCCATCCGAACCCCGGGGCGTACACCCAGGAGCATTTCAACCTGATGCAGGCCATTGCCGATCTCTCGGGGGTGGCAGTCTTGAACGCCCGCCTGTATGCCGAAAGCCAGCGCCAGGCGCGCGTCATGACCGCTTTGGCTACTCTGGCGGCTTCCATCAATATCAGCCTGCGCATGGAAGATGTGTTCCAGCGCATCCTGAACGAAACCATCCAGGCCTTGC
>JBFMCM010000212.1:0-12013 GCA_040754355.1 Chloroflexota bacterium
TTGGAGGCCGAGCCATCCACGCCCAGGCCGACTTTCACGCCCGCGGCGAGGTACTCCTTGATTGGAGCGATGCCCGAGGCCAGGCGCATGTTCGACGACGGGCAGTGCGCCACGCCGCAGCCGTGCCGGGCAAATGTCTGCACTTCCTCGCCATTGACGTACACGGCATGGGCAAACCAGACATCCTCCCCCACCCAGTCCACCGACTGCATGTACGGCACCGGGCGGTAGCCGAATTTCTGGAGGCAGAATTGTTCCTCGTCCTCGGTCTCGGCCAGATGGGTATGGAGGTGGACGCCGTACTGCCGCGCCAGCGCGGCCGACTGCCGCATCAGATCGCCGGTCACCGAGAAGGGAGAGCAGGGCGCGAGAACGATCTGGACGAAGGAACCAGGCTTAGGGTCATGATAGGATTCGATGAGACGCTGCGAGTCGCGCAGGATGTTTTCTTCGCTGTCCACGACCGAATCGGGCGGGAGTCCACCTTTCGATTCACCCAGCGACATCGAGCCGCGTGAGGCATGAATGCGAACGCCGATCGCCTGCGCGGCGGCAATCTCATCGTCCAGTTTCGAGCCGTTGGGGAAAAGATAAAGATGGTCGGAGGCGGTAGTGCAGCCTGAGAGAGCCAGTTCTGCCAGGGCAGTCTGGGTGGAGACGAAAATATCTTCCGGCGTCATGCGCGCCCAGATGGGGTATAGAGTCTTCAACCAGTTGAACAGGTTGGCATCCTGGGCGGCCGGGACGGCGCGTGTCAGGGTTTGGTAGAAATGGTGATGGGTGTTGACCAGCCCCGGCAGGACGAGATGGCCGGAGAGGTCGAGCACCTCGTCGGCAGCCTTCGGGAGACTGGCTGAGGGTCCAACCTGTTCGATGAAACCGTCCCGAATAAAAAGACCACCCTCGGGAATCTCCCGCTGATGGTCGTCCATCGTGACCAAGATCGTCGCGTTTTTAATCAGAAGAGTGGTCATACTTGTCTGAAAATCGGGAAACTGTCTAGTTGTCTGACAACTGTGCTCATAGTGTAGCAAAAAAAGGAATGAATGTCAATTGCCTGGCAACTCGATTCCAGGTGAGAATCGTCATATTTCCCGGGTGTTCAAATCCGGGGGCAATCGTTCAGGGGGAAAGACGCCTGATCAAGTCGAGAACACTTCGAGGGACTTCTCCACCAAAGCAGCCAGATCCACCTCCTCTCCTTCTCCAATCCCCAGCCAGGCCAGGAACTCGACATTCCCTTTCGGACCCAGTACGGGACTGCGCCTCAGCCCGCGTACTGCAAATCCCAGCGATTGGGCAACTGCCAGAATGTCGGTCAAAACAGCCTGATGCACGGCCGGGTCGCGGATGACTCCCTTGTGCCTGGCTGCCTCCTTGCGCCCGGCTTCGAATTGGGGTTTGATCAAGGCAATTATGTCCCTTCTCACTTCTTCCTTACTTTCCTCCGAGTGAGAAGCCGGATTGGAGAAGGAGAACCAATTTATGACTACTGGGAGCAGGACGCGCAGTGAAATAAACGAGGCGTCCATCGTGACCAGCGAGACGGCTTCGGGCAGTTTTTCCACAAACCGGGCATTGGTTTCTTCCATGACGACCACACGCGGGTCATTACGCAATTTCCAATGCAAGAGGCCCTTGCCCACGTCAATGGCGTAGACTTTCGCCGCGCCGTGCTGGAGCAGGCAGTCTGTGAACCCGCCCGTGGACGCGCCCACATCCGCGCAGACCCGGCCCGTCACCTCGACCGGGAAACCGGTCAGCGCGGCCTCGAGTTTTTCGCCGCCCCGCGAGACGAAACGCGGACCTTTGTCAATGATTACATTCGCGTTATTCGAGACATTCGAGGCGGCTTTATCCACCACCTGCCCGTCCACGCGCACCTGCCCGGCCATGATGATGGCCTGGGCTTTGGCGCGCGATTCGGCCAGTCCGCGTTCGAGGAGCAGGAGGTCCAGGCGGGTCTTGAGCATGCTCCAATTATACGCTTGCGACGGAGTGACAACAGAGTCAACCTGAGCGCAGAAATGAGAAGACTCCGGCTACAAACCGGAGTCTCGGTATTTTGGGCAACGCAGCTACTCGTCGCGACATTATGGCAGTTGCTGAACCTCCGCTGACTCAGTCCACGTGCCGGAGAGGATGACAACGCCATCCCTCACGACCGAATACGTCCCATTGCCGCGCAGCAGGAACTTGCCAGTGCCGCTGGCCTGCAGGTCAATGTCATAGCCAGAGAGGGCGACGGAAATCATGCTGCCGCTGACATCCGCCGTGCCGTGGAAGCCCATGTAGCGAATCCAGCCATTGGGCAGTTCAGTCTTCACACCGCTGCCGGTGACTTGAATGGAGGCATCCCCGGCATAGTCGCGAATGTAAAGAATGCCGTTGCCAGTAATGTGGACGCTGCCGTTGCCGCGTATGCCAGCCAGGCCGTCGCCGGAGGCGGTCAGCGTGCCGGTGCCGCCTCCCGATTCAGCCGAGGCCGTCTGCGGGACAAAGGCGGCCGCACCTGTGAGGGCCAGGATCAATGCCAGGACTGTGATGGTGTAGAAACGTGTGGTTTTCATTTCGAATTCTCCTTTCTTGCTTTTCATGGATTCCAGAGCAGGAGAATGGCCTGCTCCAGATATTGGTCAGCCTGGATACTGTCGCCGTCGAAGGAGGCCTCCACAGAGAGAAGATAAACTTCCTCCGCCTCGCTGGTATCCAGGCCGGCAGCCTGCCTTTCAGCCAGCAATTGCAAGAAGAGTTCATTTTTCTCCACAAAGGTCATAGAAGAAAAATCTGGTGTCGGCGACAGGGTGGGCGCGGATGGCATCTGAGTTGACGCTGCGGTCATTGTCGGGATGGAAGCCGTACCCGTTTGGGTTGGAGGCGTACCCGCCCCCTGGCCGCTGAAGCGCGCGCAGCCCGAGAACAGCAGGGACAGGCTGAAAAGAACAACGATCCATCGGTTCATGAACATTTCCTCTGGCTACAATTTATCCCACCAGGATTATTCCCTGATTACGAGGCTGTAAATCTCCTGTAAATTGTTTTCCCCGGGATAATTGGTGATACTCTCGTAATTGGATTGAAAAGGCAACTTTGGGAACAATCAGGTAAAATACTCCCATGCTGCGCGCCTTGCTAAAGACCATGCGCCTCCGCCAGTGGACGAAGAACGTCTTCGTCTTCGCCGCGCTGGTCTTCGACGGCAAACTCTTCCACCTGACCGATTTCCTGCGCACGCTGGCCGGGTTCGGTCTGTTCTGTCTCATTTCCAGCGCGGTCTACATCATCAACGATCTTTTCGACATTGAAGCCGACCGCCAGCACCCGGCGAAGAAGAACCGACCGATTGCCTCCGGGAAACTTCCAATCCCTGCGGCAGCGGTGACCGGCATCTTGTTGGCTGTAGGCTCCATCCTGGCCGCCTATTTCCTGGCCTGGGAACTGTCACTGACCCTTCTGGTTTACTTTGCCATGATGCTGCTCTACTCGAAGTGGCTCAAGCACATTCCCATCCTGGATGTGCTCATCCTGGCAGCCGGCTTCGTGCTGCGCGTCCATGCCGGGACAACGCTTATCGTGGTGGAGCGTTTTTCACCCTGGCTGTATGTGCTGATGACCCTGCTGGCACTCTACCTCGGTTTCGGCAAACGCCGGGCCGAACTGTCCCTGTTGGCCGATGACGCCTCCAACCACCGCAAGGTGCTCGACGGCTACACCATCCCTCTGCTCGACCAGTTCATCACCATCGTTTCGGGCACCACCATCGTAGCCTATTCGCTCTACACCTTTTTCCGCCCCGAGGCCCCCGGCGATCATGCCCTGATGCTGACCATCCCCTTCGTGGTGTATGCCATCTTCCGTTACCTCTACCTCATCCAGGTCAAGAACATCGGCGGTGAGCCGGAAGAAATTCTGCTCAAAGATCGGCCGTTTCAGATTTCGATCTTCCTGTGGGGACTGGCAGTGTTGATTGTGTTTTATCTCGCCTGATGGACGACCACAAGGTCGCCCCTACAATGACTACATCTTCCGCTCCCGGAAAAATCATCCTGTTTGGCGAACACGCGGTTGTGTACGGGCGACCGGCGCTGGCCGTCCCGGTGACACAGGTACAGGCGACAGCCACCGTCCGCTCCGCACCTCGACCGGGAGTATGGATCGAGGCCCCGGACATTGGCCTTTCATCCGACCTTTCCCGTCTCGCCCCGGACCATCCGCTGGGTGCCGCTACTGGGAGCGTTTTTCATTCCCTCGGCATTTCCCCGCTTCCCCCGCTGACAGTCCACATCTCTTCAACGATTCCCGTCGCTTCCGGGCTCGGCTCGGGCGCGGCGGTGAGCGTGGCCCTCATCCGTGCACTGTCCGAATTCCTCGGCCAGCCCCTGCCCGACGAGCGCGTCTCCGCCCTGGCCTACAAGGTGGAAAAACTTCATCACGGTACGCCCTCCGGCATTGACAATAGTGTCATTACGTACGCCAAGCCAGTCTATTTTATTAAAGGACAGCCCATCGAGACCCTGCAGGTCGGCGCGCCCTTTACCCTGGTCATCGGTGACACGGGCATCCCCGCTCCCACGAAAGAGTCGGTGGGCGATGTACGCAAACTGTGGGGATTAGAAAAGCCGCGATGGGAAGGCGTATTCGATGAAATTAGCAGTATTGTGAAACATGCAAAGCAGAGCATAGAGAATGGAGAATGGGCGGCACTAGGACCTTTGATGGCTCGAAATCATACCTTGCTTCGAGAGTTGACCGTTTCCAGCGTGGAATTGGATCGGTTGGTAGAAGCAGGCCGCCGGTCCGGGGCGCTCGGGGCGAAGATGAGCGGCGGAGGCCGCGGCGGGAACATGATCGCCCTGGTCAAGAAAGAAAACGCCCCGGCAGTGGCCGAGGCGTTGAGGTCCGCCGGAGCAAAGCGGACGATTATCACGCAAGTGGGTTGATCAAGGCGTAATGATGATACTGGAAACCAGCGCGTCGAGGGCGAAGAGAGTGGGGGTGTAACTGTCGGGCGGCTGGGTGTTCAGTTGGAAGACCATATCGTTGATGTAAGGCTCGTAGTTGTTGCTGAACTCTTCCCAGGTCACGCCGCCGGGCGGGTTATCGGCATTGGCAGGCAGGATTGGATGGTTGATCGGCAGGATGGCTGAGACCCAATACAGCCCATCGCTGGTGATGCCCTGGTAGGTGTAGAACAGGTCATGATTGTTGACCGGAACATAGTACTGGGCGTATTCCGTCATGAAACGAATGCCGTTCCCGCTCACGAACGGGAGGATTTGTTCCTGGGCATAGAAGGCTTGGGCAGCGTTGAAGGTTGGCAGGAAGGGCAGAGCCGTGGTGAAGGAAGCAACGAAAGGTGGGATACCGCCGCCACCAGCCATCGCCTGTAATTCCGCCACGCGGCCGGGGATTACAGCTGGTAAAAGAGCCGTGTAACCTGCGACTGGATAAACTGAGATGTGAGGGATGAAGAATTTATCTACCAGGAGATAGCCGTGCAGGGTCAGTTCCGTATGCGCAGGATACATTTCCATTTCGTACGGGCTTTCAGGGACAAACTGACAATCGTACGAGGCGGCCAAAGCCGGGTCGAGATAGAGAGAAAGCTCATTGCAGGTAACATTGGTGAGGATGGGAGGCTCCGTCACCGGAGGCTCGGTGACAGGCGGTTCTGTGACGGATGGTTCGGTAACCGGAGGCTTGGTCGGAGGGGCTGGCGTAATGCTGCAGGCCAGCATGATAAAAGCGAGGGCCACGAGGGGGAAAGTGAGTTTTTTCATGGTTTCTCCTTTTACTGAATAATCTTATTATAGGTATATTTTACGCCATTTGGCATATCCCATTAGGGGCATTGACCAGAAGCCCCGGTGCTTGGTAGCGAAGAGACAGCCAATGATGGCGCCCACACCCAGACTAACGATGAGACGTAGCGCAGGAGGGTAAACAGATGGTAGAACGGGACTTGGCACCAGCGGCAGGCCAACGGGCAGCCCTTGAAGAAGACTGCCGTGCGAATGCCAGGGCCGCCGTGGATGGAGTAGCGGCGGATGTCGAACAGGATGCCGGTCATGCCGCCTCGCCCGGTTCAGGCCTGCGAGGCGACCGGGTTGCTGAGTTTGCCCAGGCCCTCGATTTCCACGTCCACGGTGTCACCCGGCTTGAGGGGTCCGACCCCGGCCGGGGTGCCGGTGAAGATCAGGTCGCCGGGTTCGAGGGTCATGACCGATGTGATGAAGGCGATCAACTGGCCGACGTTGAAAACCATATCGCGGGTGGATGCCATCTGGCGCGGCTGCCCGCTGACCTTGCAGGTGATGACCGCGTCGGCGGGATCGAAGTCGGTATCCACCCAGGGACCGAAGGGACAGAAGGTGTCGAAGCCTTTAGCGCGCGTCCACTGGCCGTCGGACTTTTGCAGGTCGCGGGCGGTCACGTCGTTCCCGACCGTGTACCCGTAGATGTACGCCTGTGCCTGCTCAGGAGTGATCTGCCGCCCGCGTTTGCCGATGACCGCCACCAGTTCGGCCTCGTGTTCCACCTGCTGGGACTGCGGCGGCAGGATGATGGTCTCGCCGGGATTAATAATGGATGAGGGCGGTTTCATAAAAATCAGCGGCACTTTCGGGACCTCGACATTGTGTTCCTTGGCATGTTCCACATAGTTGCGCCCGATGCAAAGTATCTTCGAGGGCTGCACCGGGGCAATCAGTTTGACATCGGCCAGTGGAACCTCGGCTTCGAGGCGGCGGTACTCCCCATAAATATCACCCTCGATAGCACCAACTTTGTCTTCCAGAATCCAGCCATATTGAGGGGCTTCGTTTTTGACCTGGTAACGGATAATACGCATGGGTTGCCTCCGATAAAAAAAGGTAAGACAAAGTTTAGCACATTTCGAAAAGGCGTGAATTGCAATCGCGGTATAATCAGGCCGCCGGGCGCATAGCTCAGTTGGTCGCGAAGCACCCTTTAGGGTTAGAGCGTCTCACAATCGAATGTGGACATGGGCGCATAGCTCAGTTGGTTAGAGCGTCTCTCTTACACAGAGAAGGTCAGGGGTTCGAGTCCCTTTGCGCCCACCATCATCGTACAGGGACGGGCAGCTGCCCGTCCCTACACGCGTTTATAATATCGTTATGCCTACTTCCGCGCCCATGCGAAACCGAAAAACACTACGCTTGCCGGGCTTTGATTATTCTTTACCGGGGATATATTTCATCACATCTTGCACACATAACCGGGAATTCTTATTCGTTTCGGAACCTGAAACCCTTGCCGTTACATCCGCCTGGAATCATTTGAAAGATGTTTCTAGTGGAATTGAACTGGATGAATTTGTCGTCATGCCGAACCATGTTCATGGTATCCTTTGGATTCTGGAAGACGGGGCATACCGGCTACATCCCGGCACGTGGAAGAATGCTAGTGACGGGTGTAGGGATGAGCAGCTGCTCATCCCTGCACCCGTGAGAAAGGCAGTGACTTTAGGGAATATCATTGGAGCATTTAAAACCACGGCGGCAAGCCGAATAAATAAACTGCATCGTAAACCCGGGGCAATAATCTGGCAAAAGAGTTTCTACGAACATATCGTCAGAAATAACAGAGAATTGAATAGCATTCGAGAATATATCCGCGAGAATCCAGGCCGATGGGCAGATGATCGCGACAACCCTCAGCATCCTATGTTCAATCTCCCGGTTTGCTCTTCCGCCGACTATCTCGACGATAAATATTGAGAGCCCATGAACACCCTCGACTACGGCGCGCCCTTTGGTTTCCTTCTCAAGGACAAAGGCTGGGTCAAGAAATTCGCCATCGCCAGCCTGCTGACCTATACACTCATCGGCGCGGCACCTGTCCTTGGGTGGACAATCGAGATCGTCCGGAGAGTGGCGCGGGGCGAGGAACCGGTCATCCCGGAATTGAAGGACTGGAAACTATTCTGGCGGTTGGGTGGGAAATTCGCCTTCGTGAATGCCCTCTGGCTGCTGCCGCTGCTGTTGGCGGTGCTCCTGCTCTATGGGGTGCCCGCGCTGTTGATCGGCCGCGTCGCTGACGAGTCTGTCATTTTGGTCTTCGGTGGGACACTTTGCTGCGTGATCGCATTCCTGTTCGTCTACTCCATCGTTTACATCTTTTTTATCCCGCCCATGATGGCTGCATTAGCAAGGGGAGATTCAGCCTGGCAGGCAGCCAGTCCCGCCCGATTGTGGAAAATCGCCCGGCCGCATTTCTTCGAATACTTGATGTTGTTCCTCATCGTCGGGGTTGCTCTATTGAACGTGCTGTTCTTTCTTTCGGCCCTGACCCTCTTCCTGCTCCTGCCCCCGATGCTGGTCTACGCCGGGCTGGTGACAGCGCATTTTACCGGGCAGTTGGCTACCAATAAAGAGTGATACCGGCAGTGAGCCGGTCTCCTCTTTTATGGCGCGCCGAGCGCCCGCCGGCGGCTCTCCTGCGCCAGCAGGCGGATATGTTCCATGATGTGTTCAGCCGTCCGGCGGACCAGCGGCTTGTTGTTCGGGTCACCGGAGAAACGCAGTGCTTTTCCGATTGTGATGGCATACGGTCCGCGCAGGTACCAGGTGACGAGGTCCGGCTCCCCCTCAAGATTGGTCGGGATGCGCTTGCAGCCTTTCTGGGAGAGATAGATTCCCAGCGGCACAACCGGGACGCCGCTCTTGAGCGCCAGCCGCGCCACACCGGAGCGGGGCACGTGGAAACCGTCCGCGGGGCTGATCAGGCCTTCGGGAAAGATCGTCACCGAGCGGCCCGCCTCCAGGGTCCGGTGCGCTTCGTCGAGGACTGCCTCGCCCTGTCCCGGCGTAACACAAATCTGTTTCATCTTCCGCATATAAGCACCCAGAAGAGGAATGCTGAAGACTTTGGAGGTGATCATCACGCTCAGCGGCTTCGATAGAAGGACCTGGATGAAAATCGGGTCCGTGGTGCTGGGATGATTGGCCGCAAACAGAACCGGGCCTTCCGGGAGATTCTCGTGCCAGCGGATATCCAGTTTGAGCATTAGACGCACGTACGAGGTTATCGCAACGCGGCCGATTTCATAGAGCAATTTCGAGAACATAAAATATGTGATCTCCTTACGCGTGATAAGAACACTGTGCTGGCGAAAAGATACAGCAATACAGGCCGTTCCGCCTAACAATCGGCTAACAAGTGCCCATTGGTTGGGTATCTCTTTAGACCCAAAGAACGCCCCAAGTGCTGAAGAGAATCAAACGGAGGCCACTCTATGAGTGGCCTCCGCGTGTTTCTGGAATATTAGAGGCCGACAGAGTGCTAGTCCGCCCAACCATTGTGCGATTCTCTGCGGATTACTTCACCAGATTACGAAGCACCGTATGCAGGATGCCGCCGTTGCGGAAGTAATTCACCTCCACCGGCGTGTTCAATAGCGCCATGGCCTTGAACTCGACGACCTTTCCGTCCGACTTCCTGGCCTTGACCGTCACCACGCTCTGCGGAGGCATGTCGTCACTCAAGCCTTCGATATCAAAAATCTCCGAGCCATCCAACCCGAGTGACTCGGCATTCTGGCCGGACATGTAACGCAGCGGCAGGATGCCCATCCCGACCAGGTTGGAGCGGTGGATGCGCTCGAACGATTCAGCAATCACGGCCTTCACACCCTGCAGCAGCGGACCCTTGGCAGCCCAGTCACGGCTGGAACCGGTGCCGTACTCTTTACCGGCAAGGACAATAGTGGGAATGCCAGCCTCTTTGTAATTCATGGCGGCGTTAAAAATCGGCATCTCTTCGACGTTCGACGTTGTACGTTCAACGGCGAAATACTTCGTCCAGTTCCCTTCCTTCGGGGCAACCAGTAAGTTCTTTAGCCGGATGTTGGCAAAGGTGCCGCGCGCCATCACCAGGTCATTTCCGCGCCGGGTGCCGTATTGGTTGAAATCTTTGGGCGTCACACCGCGTTCCTGGAGGTATTTGCCGGCCGGGGAATCGGCGGCAATGTTGCCTGCCGGTGAGATATGGTCGGTGGTGATGGAATCGCCGAACATGCCCAGCACGCGTGCGCCGCGAATATCGCCGACTGGCGGCACGTCCAGGGCTAAGCCTTGGAAATACGGCGGGTGGTGGATGTAGGTGGAAGCCTCATCCCAGGCGAACAGTTCGCCTCCCGTCACCTTGATCTCCTGCCACATCTCGGAGCCCTCGAAGACGCTGGCGTACTTTTCGCTGAACATTTTCGGACTGACATGTGCGGTTACCGCCTCGGCAATCTCGGCGTCCGTGGGCCAGATGTCCTTGAGATAGACCGGACCATCCTGGCCTTCGCCGAGCGGTTCGTTGACCAGGTCAATGTCCACCGTACCGGCCAGGGCATAGGCGACCACCAGCGGCGGGGAGGCTAGGTAATTGGCTTTCACCAGTGGATGTACGCGCCCCTCGAAGTTGCGGTTGCCCGAGATGACCGCCGCCGCCACGAGATCGGACCCGGTGACTGCTTTCGCCACCTCGCCCGGGAGAGGGCCGCTGTTGCCGATGCAGGTCGTGCAGCCGTAGCCGACCACGTTGAAGCCCAACTGCGCCAGCGGCTCGATCAGTCCCGCCGACTTGAGATACTCGGTCACGACGCGCGAACCTGGAGCCAGGCTGGTCTTGACGTATGGTTTGACCTTCAGCCCCCTCTCCACAGCCTTCTTCGCCAGCAACCCGGCGCCGACCAGCACAGATGGGTTGCTGGTGTTGGTGCAGGAGGTGATGGCCGCGATGACCACCGCTCCGTGCTTCATCTTCACCGAACCGCCGTTCGTACCGAACACGGCTTCCCGTTTGGCGGATTCGGCGGAGAGTTCGTAGCCGCGTTCCTTGACTGGCGCAACCAGTGCCTTCTGGAAAGCGGATTTCATCTCCGCCAGCGGGACGCGGTCCTGCGGACGTTTGGGGCCGGCCAGGGAGGGCACCACAGACCCCAGGTCCAATTCGAGCGTATCGGTGAATTCCGGGTCAGGGGTGGAGGCTTCGCGGAACAAGCCCTGGAGACGGCAGTAGGCCTCGGTCAGTTCGATCACCTCCTGCGGG
The DNA here is from genome assembly GCA_040754355.1 of Chloroflexota bacterium. Lineage (GTDB taxonomy): Bacteria > Chloroflexota > Anaerolineae > Anaerolineales > Villigracilaceae > UBA877. The sequence continues at coordinate 11,062 of JBFMCM010000212.1, forward strand.
CGGCCGGTCAGTTTCATGTAGCGCAGGGTCTCGGCGTCCACGGGGAAGAAACCCATGGTCGCGCCGTATTCGGGAGCCATGTTGGCGATGGTGGCGCGGTCGGTCAGCGACATGGATTCGAGGCCGGGGCCGAAAAACTCGACGAATTTGTCCACCACGCCCTTCTTGCGCAGCATCTGGGTGACCGTCAGCACCAGGTCGGTGGCAGTGACGCCTTCCTTGAGTTTGCCGTACAGTTTGAAACCGACCACGTCCGGCAGGAGCATGTCCATCGGCTGGCCAAGCATGACCGCCTCGGCCTCGATGCCGCCCACGCCCCAGCCCACCACCCCCAGGCCGTTGATCATCGTCGTGTGCGAGTCGGTGCCGACCAGGGTGTCAGGAAAGGCCAGCAAGCCTCCCGCGGGAGGTTCTTGTTTGGTCATCACGACCGGCGAAAGGTATTCCAGGTTGACCTGGTGGATAATGCCGGTCATCGGCGGGACGACGCGGAAATTCTTGAAAGCCTGCTGCCCCCATTTGAGGAACTCGTATCGCTCGCGGTTGCGCTGGAACTCGACCTCGGCGTTGCGCTGCAGGGCGTCTGCAGCCGCGAAGAAATCCACCTGCAGCGAGTGGTCAATCACCAGGTCCACGGGTACGAGCGGGTTGATGCGCTTTGGGTCGCCGCCCAGGCGCGCCACCGCGGCGCGCATCGCAGCCAAGTCAACGACGGCCGGGACGCCGGTGAAATCCTGCATCACCACGCGGGCTGGCAGGAAGGGGATGCCAACCCTGCCCCCCCCTGCCCCCCCCCCACTAATTCACAAATTGGTGGGGGGGGGGGGGGGGGGGGGGGCGCCAGCGGCACGTACGCACCGCCCGCCTTGAGGACGCCCAGTACGGCGACGAGCATCTCCAGCCCGCGCTCCAGGCAGATCCCCACCCGGGTCTCCGGGCCCACGCCGCGTCG
>JBFMCM010000213.1:0-5172 GCA_040754355.1 Chloroflexota bacterium
GCGATGCCCTGAGCTGGCAGGTTGAGCCTGTCGAAACCCTGCCGAAGGGTTCAAAGTAGTTGGTTTTTTCTTCAGAGGATGCTCTTGATCTTGCTCTTGAATTTACAGAAAATACCTTGCACTATCATTTTGACAGAAAGCGGAAATCAAGTGATTCGCTTCCAGACAGATGAACAGGGGGTTTTCAAAGTTGAATTGGCTCCGGGAGATTACATCCTGCATCCCGAATCCCCCAATGGGCTTCCTTATGCTGCAGATATTCCTTTCACGGTCGAGGAACATCAATTTACGCAATTGGAAGTAAGTTATGATAGCGGGATTCGCTAGCCTATCTGGCCTACAGAGGCGCTTCAGGAAACACAAGAACACCCTCTACGTTACATACTTCCCTATAAACAAAAAGGCGGCTGTTGGGCCGCCGATTCGTTTATGCTCTCACCAGATTTGTCTCTTTAGGCATCTCGTCCCAGGTTCTGCCGTCGAGAATCCTTCCTGCCTTCTTCTTTTGCACACCACCCCATTGCTTGAAGAAGAAAGGAACTTTAGCGTTGAGACATTGATCGCGCATGCCAATAACCCATTCCCTCTCCAGCGGACGCGCTCCAGGACCGGACTCGCCACCGACAATGACCCAGTCAATTTCCTTGAGATTCAGTTTCGGCAATGGACCAAGCAACGGTTCCACGGATAAAAACTTTATCTTTGCGCCTGTTTTGCGCAAGTCATCAATTCGATAGACGTAATCTTTGTTTTCGACACTGACGCCCATCCAGATATTATCCGTCCATTCCAAGTACGGACTGAGTTCAGCCAATCGCTCTGAACGTTTCGTCAAAACTTGGAACTGGTGCCAATGAGCGCGTTTCATCACGTCGAAGGTACGCTGAATAAATTCCAAAGGCACATCTTTGTGGAACAAATCGCTCATGGAATTGACGAAAACAACTTGAGGGGTTTTCCATTCCAGCGGCTTTTCTAGCACATGCTCGTGCATGGTCAACTTGAACCCGTTAACGTAGTTCGGCTGTCCCATGGCCTTGAGACGTTTTGCCATGCGCTCAGCGTAGCAATGCTTGCACCCTGGACTAACTTTTGTACAACCAGTAAGTGGATTCCAAGTGGATTCCGTCCACTCAATTCCAGAACGGGCCATTCTCTCCTCCGAATAACCACTCAAATAATAGCACGTATGTTCTCTTTTGTCTACCAAAATTTTGTCTGACCTGTCACATCTCTTCTTACAACTTCTTTCCAAAAATCATGCCCTCTCTTATGCTTGCTTGCAAAAAGTAGGCGGTACAAAGGAGCTTGGCGTGTATTTCTCATCAACGGCTCTGATCCTTCGTAATCCTCCACATCCTTCACATCGAGATAACCCAAATCAGAAAGTTTGGACATATAGTAGTCCATCAAGCGTCTATGTATCTGGATGGGGTCGCCGAGTTTACATTGCTCGTAAATCCTCCGCCATTCGAAATCACCAAAAAAACGGTCAATAATCGTCTCGCCATCTGTGTTGATACAGTTCTCAAAGTTTCTTGTCAAACCGCTTTGAGAGTAATGAATTATCAAATCCATCCTTTTCACTTTCGCGAGCGTCGCGATAGTTCTCCATTCCAATTCTAATCCATCAGGATCGAGGAACGCTAAATTCAAGGATGACCAACTACCTTCAGGTCGATTTCTTTCAATAGCCTTGATTTCGGCAACAATATTGGAGACAACTTTATTTGCATCGCCAACATAAAATTGCTTGTTGATTGAGGAGATTAGGGTACATCTCTGCTTCAGGATATCTATATGCTCTTGAACGGTGTCTGCGAAGAAATAATGTGTGAATGGATGTTTTGTGGTTAATGCAATCAAGGGAGAACCAAGTAATATATCTTTTTGATCCTCCACTCGATACTTCCCCCTACCTGCGAATAAATCGACATAACATCTTGCGCACCATTTCATCTGGCGCATGGATGTTTCAAACATGTAAATGTATTTCTGGAGGTAGTGGAGCTTTTGTTTCGTCCATTTACCAAAAGTTCTGATTGGCAAGCCATCATCTTCAGGGAGTAGATACTTATCCATCCCATCCTCCATTCCTTCTTGCTAACAACTTGATTTTACACCTTTTGTCACCCTTCGCTGAAATCCGTTTTCGACGACTCTAGCATTCCTTCACAATCACCTTGATCACATCCTCTTTGTTCGGAATCATGCACAGGAACTCGAAATCCTCCTCGCCCACGTTCTGATACCAGTGCGGCGCGCCCTCGGGGATGAAGACCACATCCCCGGCCTGGACGTCGAAGGTCTCGTCGCCGATGCCGATGCGGGCGCGGCCGCGCAGGACGTACTGCTCATGCTCGACGGTATTGGTGTGGTTCGGCATCCCGCCGCCCGGACCCATTACGAAACGGCGCATGGCAAAGTTCGGGCCTTGCAGCAAAACCTGGATGGAAGTGTTATTACCAGCCTTCACCGGCTGGGAGGGAGCCTCGGCACTGTGTTTGACGGGCATCTTATTCTCCTTCCTTCTCCAAAGGCTTGACCTCCCCAGCGTGGACCTGCCAGGTCTCCGACCGGCGGGTGAAATCGGGGGCGAACAGGTTCAGGTCTGCGGCGGTGAGCAGGGCCTGCTCCATCTTTTCGAGATAGGCCAGCAAATCAGCCCGGCGCTGGACGTCCAGTTCGGCCATCACCTCGTCGAGCAGGAGCACCGGCCACTGGCCGGTTTTCTGTTTCATCCACTCCACCTCGGCGAGTTTGAGCGCCAGCAGGGCGGTGCGAATCTGGCCGCGCGAGCCGTAGTCGCCCAGGTCGTACGTGTTGGCCAGGAAGCGCAGTTCGTCCCGGTGCGGACCGAGGGTGGTCACGCCGCGGGCGATCTCCTCGCCGCGCACGCGGCGCAGGGCCTCGAGGAAACCGGCCCGGATGTCCTCCTCGGCCAGGCTGGAGCGGTCCACCACCGTGTCCATGCGCAGGGCGATCTGTCCGTTCGGGCGCGGCAGGGGGTCGTAGGCCGGCTGGTAGTCGAGACGCAGGCTCTCGGTCCCGTGCGTGAGTTCGGCATGGATGCCGCGCGCCAGGGTTTCGATCTCCTGCACGGCCGCGATGCGCGCCCGGATGAGCGCCGCGCCGAGGCGGGCAATGGTCTCGTCCCAGAAGTCGAGTTGGGATGGGTCGCCGCCGCGTTCGTCCAGCGCCTTGAGCAGGGCGTTGCGCTGGCTGAGCGCCTGGGAGTAGTCCCCCAGGGTGCGGGCGTAACCGGGGGCGGCCTGGGCGAGCGCCAGGTTCAGGTAGCGGCGGCGGTCTTCCGGTCCGCCCTCGATGATCTGGGTCATCTGCGGGACGAAGACGACCGCGTTGAAGTGCCCGATGACTTCTGCCAGCGGACGCTTGACCCCGTCGAGCAGGATCTCCTTGCGCAGGCGCTGACCGTTGAGCGGGCCGACCGGTTCGAGGATCAAGCGGACCTCGAGCCTGTGCGCGGCCCGGCCGCGCTTGTACTCCGCCACCAGCCTTCCTACGGCGAGCGATTCACGAGCGGCGACGAAGTTGATCAACTGCCGGTCGGTGTGGGTCTGGAAGGAGGTGAAGGCGGCCAGGAAGTAAATGGCTTCCAGGACGGTGGTCTTGCCCTGGGCGTTGCCGCCGGTGAGCAAAATGACCCGCCGGGGTACATCGAGGTCCAGGCGGGCGAAGGAGCGGAAGTTGGTCAGGGAGAGGCGGGTTAAGTACATCCGTTTCCACGTTGGAACGTTTGAAGGTTACACGTTGTCCGGTACCGGTTCGTCAGGAGCGGGTTTCCAGACCCTCAGAGCGCGGTCGGTGAAGACGACGCCTTCGAGGTGGTCTACTTCATGCTGAAAAATGCGCGCCAGCCAGCCTTTGGCCTTGATCTTCAGCGGCTGGCCGCGCCGGGTGAGTCCTTTGACCGTCACGGCCAGGGCGCGCTCCACTTCGCCCTGCAGGCCGGGGATGGACAGGCATCCCTCGATGCCCATCTCGGTCTCGGTGGAAGTTTCCTTGATCTCCGGGTTGACCACCACGTAGAGTTTCTTGGGGGCGTCTTCCTGCTCGTCGTCCACGGCATATTCCACCACGATGACGCGCTCGGAAAGGCCCACCTGCGGGGCGGCCAGACCCACGCCGGGAGCCTGGCGCATGGTCTCGATCATATCGTCTACTAAAGATTGCAGGGCGGGGCCGAATTCTGTCACCGGCCTGGCCCTGCGGCGCAGGACGGGGTTGGGAAGGGCAATGATTTCACGTAAAGGCATATTTCACCAGTAAAGAGGGAATTGGAAGGGGCTTATTTTACATCAACCCTGTTTCGACTTGGGAGCCTCGCCAGATTGGTCACCGGTTTGTTCCTGGCCGGTCTTTTCTTCGATCTCGTTTTGAAAGGCTGGGGCATTTTGGTGATAGGTGACGAAGAATTCGGCCAGGCGCTCGCGCTCGGCCTCGGCGCGTTCGCGCTCCTGTTTCTCCTTGCGCGCCACGCGGCGCTGGTCAATATCCTGCTGGACGGCGTCCGGGTTGATGACATCCTCGAAGACCATCTGCGCGCCGCCGACCGTGATGTAGACGCTGCCATAGTTGAAAAGCATCTGCAGGAGGCCTTCGCGCCGCGCTTCCATATTGAGAATATTATCGAGCGGGGCGACATTTTTCTGCGCACGGCCGAAGGGGGTTTTATCAATGTCGAAGATCTGGTCTTCGGAGACCTGGAACTTGTCGTTGCTCCAGTCCACGGTTTCGTACAGCCACCAAAGGGAAAGGGGGAGGAAGAGCGCAAAGAATAAGGTCGCATCCCGGCTAAAGCCACCGTTGTTGATCAAATCCCAGATGGTGAAGCCGAGGACGGCGAGCGCCAGGAGGCCCGGCAGCCAGGTCTGCTTGAGCAAGACGAACCAGTGCTTGCGGTAAGTGATGATGCCCTTTTCCTCGAAGCGGACTTTAAATAAGTTGAACTTATAGACGGGCTTGGTAGCCGGCTTTGGGGCGGGCTTGGGGGGCGTGGCTGGCGCCAGCCCTAACTTCTGGCGGATGGAGAGTTTCATCGCCTCGACATCCGCCTGCCGCGAAGTTTTCTTCGTCCGCTCCCAGTATTCGCGGAGCAGGACCTCCACCTCTTCTGGAAAGCCGATGGTCTTGAATACGACATTCCCGACA
>JBFMCM010000214.1:0-6612 GCA_040754355.1 Chloroflexota bacterium
ACCAGGCCTTCCTGGAGGGACGCATCCAGGAACTCGATTATCTCCTGCGCAACGCCATCATCGTCGAGGAGAACGACCTCCCCAAAGACGCAGTCGCGGTCGGGACGCGCGTCACCGTGCAGGAGGAAGGCTTCGACCCGGAAATCTTCCACGTAGTAGGCGCCAAGGAAGCCGACCCGCGCGCCGGCAAGATCTCCAATGAATCCCCCATTGGACAGGCCCTAATGGATCACCGGGTGGGTGACGATGTCGTGGCCGAGACGCCGGGGGGCAGGATCAAGTTGAAGATTCTAAAAATCGAGTAGAAATCAAAAATCCAGCGACTGCCTCGCCGGATGATAAAAAATCGGGCGGCCTCTTGGCCGCCCGTTCGTTTTATTGTTCCACTGCCGTGGCTTTTGGCCAGACGGCCAGTTCCAGGGTCAGACGCTCGAAATGGCTTTTATCCGGGAGAGGACCAGCAGCATATTCCATATCCGAGACCACCGCCACAAGTTGCAGGGCTTTGGTCTCCAAAACAACCTGCTTCCCCGGCTCGATCAGGAACGGTTCGCCTTTCGCCTCCAGCCGCTGGTAAGTGGCCGGGTCGTTGAAGGCGTGGGCGCTCATCAGCACCTTGGTGACGGTCTGGATGTCATTTTTATCGAACAGCCAGACTTCGAAGGCAGTTACTTTTTTAGGGTCACCAACGCCGATCGTCTCGGAAATGCCGATGCCGCACTCACCCAGGAATTCACCCGAAGGGGCCTCGATGCTGAACGAGTCGTCGAACAGGTCGTCACCCAAGACATAAGTGGTCATGAATTGGGCAATCGGCGGCGCCTCGCCCATGGCTTCATAATCGGTCATTTGGGCCTGGCTGGTCAGGTCCTGAGCCCGGCGCGCGGCCGAATCCTCGGTGGAGAAACGGCGGAAGAGCGGCAGGAGATATTTGAAGAGGAAGAAGCCAACCACGCCGACCAGCACCAGGATAATGGCAATGATGGCGATGCTCATCGTCGAAGAGATTTCCGTCCCCGGTTGCTCGGTCGGCGCGGGAGTGGCCACTGCCCCGGCCTGGACGACGTCCTGAAAGCTCAGGATGGCGTTCACGTCTGTTGCACCCGGGTCGGCCAGGACAGCCGCCAAGGCGGCCGGGCCCAGCGGACCCAAAGCCTGATAGCGTTGAATGGCAAGCGCGTTGTCGGGGCTGACGCGGTACGAATCGACCGCCATACGCAGGTAATCCTCCGCATAGTCTGCATTCAGGTACGAGGGGGCGGCATCCTTCCATTCCACCGGCCACACTCCCCAGCCAAGGGCCACCAAACCAATAAATAGACCAGCGATGAATGCCAGGAGTGCAGCAACGGCAGGTTTCTTGAAGATGTCTAGCATTTTCATACACCTCTCCTTCTTGGCTCCGACCGATAACCCGATTATACAGCAATATTACAACCGTTTCACATTACAACCGTTACACAGACTTCCTCATCAGGTACATCCAGCGCTCCGACTCGCGCACCGCCCGGCGTTCGACGATCTCGAACTGCCTCTCGAAAGCGGCCTCGAAGCCCTGGCGCGTGTATTCATCGAAAATATCCTTCCGGCTGCGGAGCAATTTCTGCACCTGCGAATCGGATTTTGGGACAAACTCGATCACCAGCCATTTTCCCCACCCAGCCATGGACTCGGCGATCCGCTCGAACGGCAGGTTGTTGGAAATTGCCAGATGGTGGATGAGCGCCAAAGCCAGAATGAGATCCGCGGGTCCGCGCTGCCCGAACGACTCGCGCTCACGGTTATCCCATCCCAGCGCCGGGCTGGGATTGGTCAGGTCGAGCACCAGGGGCAGGATGGCTTGCTCCTTCTCTTTCCGGACCTGCATCCAGTTCTGTTCCACAGCCGCCGGGTCAATATCCCAGGCCACTGCGTACCTCTCAGGACCCATCGCCTGCCCTGAGCCAAGTCGAAGGGCCTGCCGGGTGAAAATCCCGGTATTCGCCCCCAGGTCCCAGACCAGGCGCGGCTTCACCCGACCGGCCCACTCGGCCACGAGTTGCTTCTTATGTTCGAAAGCCGCCACGGAATAGTTGGTCTGGTCGTAATATTCGCCCCATTCCGTCCCGGCCGGTTTCCACGCCAGTTTGCGGACCGTGTTCTGCAGACTCTCGATCAGCCCCAGCAGGGCCTCCTGGCTCATCTTCCGCCCGCGCCGCTGCTCGGCAATCGAGGCGCCGGAATATTTTTTCTGCGCCTGGGCATGGAGATGAATATGGGAGGCCAGTCCCAGGTTCCAGCGGGTGCGGGAGGGCAGGAGTTCACTGGCCAGGTCGAGGGGTATGCCGTCAATGTAGACGCGCAGCAATTGGACGAGGCGTACATCACGGTATGCCATCAAGGCCAGGGGGGCGAGAAAATGCTGGCAGAACTGCCGGTAGGCCACCCAGGGTTCCCCCTCCTGGTAACTCTCGAAGGAGAGACTGTCAATCAGGGCGGCTTTTCCCTTGAAAAACTGGATGTTATACGCGCTGGCATCCTTGAGCGACACGCCGTATTTCAAAGCGCGCTTCTGGATGGACAGGGTCGCCAGGGCCGCGTCTTTCAACTGGCCGAACGACCACTCGTAGGGATAGGAAATGAACGGGACGCGCTCCGGGCGCAGGATTTTGTAGGCGTTTGGCGCGGCAGGTTTCTGGTCCGATTCCTCGTGCGGGATGAGACGCCCGGTCTCCACCAATTTGGCGTACAGGCCGGAGGTCATCAGCCGGTCGTAGTCCGCCGCGTAGACCTGGTTCACCTGACGGTACAGGACGCCGTCGCGGGTGAAGAGGAAGCCGCTCGGGTCGCGGAAGGAGGCGCCGAGGGGACTATTCTTCGTCGTCGTCTTCATCTTCGGGTTCCGAGGTGTTCTTCTTCCTGCCAAAGAAGCGCTTTATTTTCGACCACTGCGCGCCGATGGCAATGCCGATGCCGGCCAGGCCGGCAATCAGCAATTGGAGCAGGAAACTTCCGGAACCGGGGTCAAGATAGAGCATGATCATGAGTTACTCCTCAAAACAGTCGGATGTAGGGGCGGTCTCGAAGGTTGAGGCGCAATGTTCTTCCGCGCCTTGAGGCCCAGACCCGCCCCTACTCCACGGCCTCCGGGATGACATCTTCGAGCAGGAAGGTCTCTTCGCAGGCCGTGCAAGTGGCTTCGCGCTTGTTAGCAATCACCAACAGTCCGCCGCACTTCGGGCACGGCTGGGGCAGCGGGCGCTTCCAGGAAGTGAAATCGCAATTCGGGTAGTTGTTGCAGCCGTAGAAGATGCGGCCTTTGCGGGTCTTGCGCTCGACCACGTCGCCGCCATCCTTCGGGCAGGTCACGCCGATCTTCTCCAGCCACGGCTCGGTATGGCGGCACTCCGGGAAACCGGAGCAGGCGATGAACTTACCGTAGCGTCCGTAGCGGATGACCAGTTCCTTGCCGCAATCAGGGCAGGCGCGGCCAATCGGCTCCGGCCCGGTCTTGGTGACGGGCATTTCGGCCTGGGCCTTGGCCACCGTCACGGAAAATGGCTTGTAGAAAGTATCCATCACCTTCGTCCAATTGGCATGGCCTTCGGCGATCTTATCCAGGTCTCCTTCCATCCGGGCGGTGAACTGGTAGTCCACGATTTCCGGGAAATACTGCACCATCAGGTCATTGACCAGGATGCCGGTCTCGGTGGGGTACAGGCGGCGGTCCAGGCGTTCCACGTAGCCGCGCTGCTGGATGGTCGAGAGCGTCGGCGCGTAGGTGGATGGGCGTCCGATGCCGTATTCTTCCAGCGCCGCGACCAGAGAGGCTTCCGAGTAACGCGGCGGCGGCTGGGTGAAGTGCTGCTCCGGAATAAGCCGCACCAGTTCCTGCTTCTGTCCCTCGACCACCGAAGCCGGGATGCGGATGTTCATCTCGTCTTCTTCCTCGGTCTTTTTGTCCTCATCCTTGGCTTCTTCGTAGACGATCAGGAAGCCGGGGAACTTGACCGCCGAACCGGCCGCACGGAACAGGTACTCATGCTCGGACCCTTTGCCTGTCACTTCCACCGAGAGCGTGTCGTACACGGCGGATTCCATCTGGCAGGCCACGAAACGCTGCCAGATGAGTTGGTACAGTTTGAACATGGCCGGCTCGAGGAACGGCTTGACCTTCTCCGGGTCGCGCAGGGACGAGGTCGGGCGGACCGCCTCGTGGGCCTCCTGCGCGCCTTTGGACTTGGTCTTGTATTCGATCGGCTTCTCGGGCAGGAAGTCGCTGCCGTAACGCTGGGCGATGTAACCGCGTACTTCGTTGACAGCCACTTCCGCAATATTCGTCGAATCGGTGCGCATGTAGGTGATGAGGCCGGTGGTGCCGCCTTCGCCCACATCCTGGCCTTCGTAGAGGCCCTGCGCCAGGCCCATCGTCCGCTTGGCGGTGAAACCGAGTTTGCGGGAGGCCTCCTGCTGGAGGGTGGAGGTGGTGAACGGGGCCGACGGCCTGCGCCGGCGCTCGCCGCGCTTGACCTTGGTCACCACGTAGGGAGCCTGCTCCATGTCAATCAGGAGCGGCTTGACGGCTTCTTCGCTGCCCAGTTCAGGGTCTTTCTCGTCAATCTTCGCCAGTTTGGCAATGAAAGTTGCCTTCTTCTCTGTCTCAGGCTTGAACTCGGCACCAATGGACCAGTACTCCACCGGGACGAAGGCATCAATCTCACGCTCGCGCTCCACGATCATGCGCAGCGCCACCGACTGGACGCGTCCCGCCGAGAGCCGTGAGCGGACTTTTTCCCACAGGATCGGGCTGATGCTGTAGCCGACCAGACGGTCGAGCACGCGCCGCGCCTGCTGGGCATTGACCAGGTCCATGTTGATCTCGCGCGGGTTCGAGAAGGCCTCGTTGATGGCATGTTCGGTGATTTCGTGGAAGACCACACGCCGGGCCAGTTTCGGTTCGATGGCCGCGGCCTCCATCAGGTGCCAGGAGATGGCCTCGCCCTCGCGGTCGGGGTCGGTGGCCAGATAGATTTCGGCGTGCTCTTTCGCCAATTGTTTCAGTTCCTTGACCACTTCCTTCTTTTCGTTCGGGACGCGGTACTTGGGCTTGAAATTGTTCTCCACATCCACAGATAACTGCGAGCGCAGCAGGTCGCGGATGTGCCCCACCGAGGCCCGCACGGTGTACCCCTTGCCCAGGAAACGTCCCACCGTCTTGGCTTTGGCAGGCGACTCGACAATCACCAGTTTGCCTGAACGATTGGCAAATCTCTCCGGCTTGACCATGCCCTCGTGAGCAGGGGTTTTCCCAATCCGATACAGCGCCGTGCCGCATACACCGCACGTGCCGCGCGTCACCGGCGACCCGGCTGCGTTGAACGCCGCCTGGGGTTCGACGATTTCCCGCTTAGTTTTGCATTTCATGCAATAGGCTTCCAAGAGACACCTCCAATGGTGTCATTGCGAGGAGGGTTGAGTAGGCCAAAGGCCATAACGAAACCCGACGCCTGCCCTGAGTTTATCGAAGGGAAGCAATCCCAGGTTTCACATCCCTGACATATCCTGCAATGGCACTAAAGATAATCACGTTTATTTTCTTGTTTCAGTCGTTCGATTACCTGGCGGACTTGCTGAGCCTGGTCGCGGTGACAGACCAGCAGCGCATCGCCAGAGTCAATCACAATCAAATCGTCCACACCAATCGTGACGATGAGTTTTTTCTCGGAAGAATACACCAGCGTATCGTGCGTGTCGAGCGGCATGTGTTCGCTGTTGACGAACACATTCCCGTCGTCGTCCGGCAGGATCACGTCGAAGAGCGAATCCCACGAGCCGACATCGCTCCATTCCAACCCGCCTGCCGGCAGGACGGCGACATCCTCGGCGCGTTCCATCACGCCGTAGTCAATCGTCTCCGGCTCGATGCGCGGCCACTCGGACCCGAGCACTGCCTCCTGCTGCGGGGTGTCCCAGGCCGCCCCGATTTTCTCGAGCGCAGCCGCCAGGTCCGGCATGAGGCGGGACATTTCAGCCAGGATGCGGTCGGCGCGCCAGACGAACATCCCGGAGTTCCAGGAGTGGTCGCCCGCGGCGAGCATCTGCCGGGCTTTGGCCTCGTCGGGCTTCTCGGTGAAGCGCAGGACGCGATAGACCGGGTAATCGAATTTATCTTCCAAGGCCTTGCCCTGCTGGATGTACCCGTAGCCAGTGGACGGGAAAGTCGGCTTGATGCCCAGCGTCACCAGATGGCCTTTGGATGCCACCTGGGCGGCCACGCGCATCACCAGGTGGAACAGGTCGCGGTTGCGGATGTAGTGGTCGGAGGGCAGGACGAGCATGACCGCTTCGGGGTCGTGCTTCGCCAGCACCGCCGCCGCCAGGCCGACCACCGAGGCGGTGCCGCGCGGCTGGGGTTCGAGCAGGAAATTCCTGGCCGGGAGGTGCGGCGCTTGCGCTTTCAGTTGTTCCGCCTGGTCGGCCGTGGTCACCACCAGGACGCGCTCGGCAGAGACCAGCCCATCCAACCGCGCCAGCGTGGAGCGGAAAAGGGTGTCCTCTCCCAACAAAGGCAGGATGTGTTTGGGATGTTTCTTCCGGGAGATCGGCCACAGGCGCGTCCCGCCGCCTCCGGCC
>JBFMCM010000215.1:0-4663 GCA_040754355.1 Chloroflexota bacterium
GGCGCGCCGCCCGGGCCGACATAGCGCGTCAACCGGTCAGCCTGGTGGATGGGGACGTAGACCTGGTCGCCGTTTTGGTACTCGACGCACAGGAACTCGCGTTCCAGCCCTTCGAGTGTCCGCCGCCCGAGGCCTGCAAAGTGCCCGATGCCGTAATCCACGTGGACGATCCAGTCGCCAGGATTGAGGTCCGCATAGGCCATTTCGGGCGTCTCGGCCGAAGGGCGAGGACGAGTGCGCGGCTGAGGCCGTTCCCAACCGAAGATTTCAGAGTCGGTGACGAGCAATAAGTTACCAAGTTGCCAGCCCGCGGAAAGCGAAGCCTCGACGAAGATCACAGATGACGGATCCAAGCCGGAGGTCTGTCGTCCATCCTCCGTCGTCTGCTCGGCCCACAATTCCTGCAAGCGGGAGGCTTGTCGCGAGACCACCACAACCGAATTTCCACCACTGACAATATGCGCGAGAAATTCGATGAATGGTTTCAAGCGCCCGCCGAACCGTTCGATGTGACCGAACTCAGCCGACAGACTGCCTTTTGACTCTTGACCGCCAACCATCTCTTCTGCTGTCGAATGGCCCATTTCCAGGCAGGAACAATCCTGTAAACGATCGGCCAGTTCCGGCCAGGGAATATACGGGACCGGGAAGCCTGCCTCCAACGTCCCCTCGGCAATGGACTCGGAACGGAATTTGACGGCCTGTTCCTCGAATTCGACCACCGCGCTTTCCAGCAGACTCAGATCATCCACCATCACGAGGGAACCTGAGGGGAGATACTCTAATAAACTCGCAGGAAATCCATGCAACAGGGAAATGTGGAATTCAGAGAGGTGGTCAGACACGTCGGATTTACCGGATAAAACGAATTCACGCGCCGGGGTGACGAGGATGGACTCAAGCTTCTCCACGGTGCGCTGCGAGGCCGGGTCGAAGACGCGAATGGCATCAATCTCGTCCCCAAAGAAGTCCAGGCGCATCGGCCGGGATTCCGGCTGCGGCCAGATGTCCAACAGGCCACCGCGATGGGAAAATTGTCCAGGCTCGAGGACCGTCTCGGCTGGCTGGTAACCGATCCGCAACCACTCTTCGAGCAAGCCTTTCGGGGGAATGTTTTGACCAACCTTGAGTTGTTTCGAGGCCTTGAGAAAGTCCCGCCGCGGCAGAGTCCGCGTCATCAAAGCACGCGCCGATGTGACAATCACCGGCGGCATGGACGGTTTCTCTGCAAATGGAAGGTGGTAGCGCGCCAGGGTGGTCAGTGTTTGAAGGCGCTCGCGGCGCGTGGCGTTGCCCCAGGCAGCCTCTTCATAAAAAAGCGGATTCGGTTCGGAGAAGAGATAACGGGCAACTTCCGGGAGCCAGAATGCCATCTCATCGTGCAACTGGAGGGCGTGGTCGGCGCGGTCGGTGACGAGGACGACGGGCTGGCCCAGGTCCGCGTGGAGCGCTGCCAGAACAGGCAGACGCGCGGCGCGCGGCAGACCCAGGCCGGTCAGAGATTGTCCGGCTTTCAGGGCGTCCAGCAGCGCTCGATATGCGGGTTGAGAACGGATTTGGTCGAGGAGGATTTCCATAACGGGGAGATACAGGAGACGCTGGACGGTCGTCCCTTACGGGAGGACACCGTTGTATTTATTCATCGCCGAGTCCAGCCCATTGACCACGAACTCCAGCGCGGCGTCCACAGCGCGGTTGAGCGTTTCAGAAATAGCCGCCATCTCTGCGCTGGAAAAATCCTGCAGCACGTAATCGGGCGCTTGCATCTGCCCAGGCGGACGGCCAATCCCCAGCCGGATGCGGGCGAACTCATCCGTGCTGAGACGCTCGATGATCGACTCCATCCCTTTCTGTCCCGCCGAGCCGCCGTCGGGGCGGATGCGGATCGTCCCCTGCGGCAGGTCGAGGTCATCATGAGCCAGGAGGAGATTGGTCAGCGGCAGTTTATAGAAGCGAATCAGCCCCTGCACGGATTGGCCGGAGAGGTTCATGAATGTCTGCGGTTTGGCAAGGAGTATCTTGCACTCGTTGTACACCGCACTCGCCACTAATGCTTTGGATTGCAAACGGGAGAAGCGTGTGTCGAGCTTGATCGCCAGCCGGTCCACCAGCATAAAGCCGATATTGTGGCGATTTTCGCGATATTCCCGACCCGGATTGCCCAGGCCGACAATGAGGAATAAGTTATCAGTCATCGGTGATCAATTCCCGGATTTCCTGAGGCGCAGATAAAGGCTCAAGACCAGCAAGACAGACGCCGCTGCCACAGCCCCATAACCCAGACTGGACAGGATACGGGAGGCGGTCAATACAGCCGGGTTGGCCGGCAGCGGAATGAGCGTCGGCAGGGGAATGGACGGGGTCGCGGCGGGCAGGCTCTCGGTCGCAGGAGCGCGGGTGGGACCCGGAGTGGGCGTTTCCACCGGGGTATAGTTTCGCACCCTCAGGTCGGGTACGCGCACCTCCAGGCTGGTCCCGTTGTCGAGAATAACGAGCAGGCGCAGGGTGTAATTCCCATCCGTTATGGCTGTTGTGTCCCATTCGGCCAGGATGCCATTCTGAACTGCCTGGTTGGATTGGGCAATCAGGAACCAGGTCCCGGTGGGGTCGTTAGGGTAGGCGAAGGCCAGTTCGTAAGAGACGAAGCCAATCGCGTCGCTCGTGCCAGTTATCGTAACCATACCCTGTAACGCCGCGCCGGGTCCGGGCGAGACAATCGCCGGGGTGACAGCCTGAAAAAGGAAAAAGGCAAGGATAAGGAAGGTGTTCATGGGTGGCAGGCCAAAGATTGAGTCTAACACGAAGATGGCAAGGGGTCAAATTTTGACGAGAAAATTCGACTCGCCGGTGCATGACCGCCCAAGGCATAAGCGGTTGTATGAACACTTAAAATCTCTGTTCGTTTTATTATTTTAAAGTAAAATCATCCAGACATCTTTCGCAGGAGAGCACATGGAACAGAACAGGGAATTATTCACATCTGCAGAGGCGCTGACTTTCGATGATGTGCTGGTCGTGCCCGGTTTCAGCGAGGTTCTTCCGTCCGAGACAAACGTGACCTCACGCCTGACCGCCGACATCCGGCTGAGTATCCCCATCCTTTCGGCTGCCATGGACACCGTCAGCGAGGCGCGCCTGGCCATCGCGCTGGCGCGCGAGGGAGGCGTCGGCATCATCCACCGCAACCTTTCGCCCGAGGCCCAAGCCGCTGAAGTGGACAAAGTGAAACGCTCCCAATCGGGTATGATCGCCGACCCGATCACCCTGCCGCCAGATGCCACGCTCCAGCAGGCAGAAGACATTATGGCCACTTACAAAATCAGCGGCGTGCCCATCGTGGACAAAGGTAACCGGCTCGTAGGAATCCTGACCAACCGCGACATCCGCTTCGTTGAACCGGCCGACTTCGGCCTGCCGGTCAGCCAGTTCATGACTCCCCAACCGCTCGTCACTGCGCCGGTGGGCATCTCGCGCGAAGACGCCAAAGCCCTGCTGCAAAAACATCGCATCGAGAAACTCCCTCTCGTGGATAAAAAAGGTTGCCTGAAAGGGCTTTTGACGGTGAAAGACATCCAGAAGGAACGCGACTATCCAAATTCGGCGCTGGATGAACGCGGCCGCCTGCTGTGCGGCGCAGCCCTGGGTGTGGGCGCAGACCTGGAAGGTCGCGCCGGCTTGCTTGTGGATGCCGGAGTAGATGTAATCGCGATTGACACTGCCCACGGCCATACCAAAGGCGTACTGGCCGCTATCCGGCGCGTCCACAAGAATTGGCTGGGTCTGCCCATCATCGCCGGGAATGTGGTCACCGCCTCGGGAACCGAAGCCTTGATCGAGGCTGGGGCGGCGGCAATAAAAGTCGGCGTGGGGGCAGGCTCCATCTGTACGACACGCATTGTGGCCGGGGCCGGGATGCCGCAATTGAGCGCCATCTATGCCTGCGCGCAGGCGGCCCATCCGCGCGGTATTCCCATCATCGCGGACGGCGGCATTAAATTCAGCGGCGACATCGTCAAGGCCATTGTTGCCGGCGCAGATACGGTGATGCTCGGCAGCCTGCTGGCCGGGCTGGAAGAATCGCCGGGCGAGGAGGTGTTGTTCGAAGGGCGGCGCTTCAAGGAGTACCGCGGCATGGGCTCCATGGGCGCGATGCAGGGATACGGGAAAGACCGCTACGGGAGCGGACAAGGCGGGGTCGGGAAACTCGTCCCGGAAGGGATCGAGGGACGCGTTCCCTACAAGGGTAATTTGCACGATTTCATCTATCAATTGGTCGGCGGGTTGAGGTCCGGGATGGGGTACGCTGGTGCAGGGTCGCTGGACGAGTTGCGCACAAAAACAAAACTGATCCGCATCACCAACGCAGGTCTGATCGAGAGTCACCCGCACGATGTCATCATCACGAAGGAAGCGCCCAACTACCAGTTGACTCAGGATTGACTCGATGACAAGGAAGAAAAGGGCCAAAGAGGAAAAAGGGGGAAAAACCGAGTCCGCTTTGCATAAAAGCCTCGCCGGGCGGCTGGCAAATACCTTACCTTTCCTGACCCTCGTCGTGTGCCTGGGCGGCTGGAGTATCGGGTTTTACGCGCTTCAGGAAGCAGGTCCGGGAATCGTATCGGAGGATCTGCGCTGCGTCACTTTCTTCGGCGGGTTGGCAGTT
>JBFMCM010000216.1:0-2152 GCA_040754355.1 Chloroflexota bacterium
AGTTTCTTCGGTGATCAGCCCTAGATGCAAGAAACAAAAGGGACTTTCCGTCGGAAAAATCCCTTTTGCATTTTGTTTCTTGTTTTTCTACGCCGGCTGCGGCGTGCCGCTTTTCTTGGGGACCGGGGGCGGGAAGATCTTCTCGAACTCTTCGCGGGTCAGATTCTCCACTTCGATAAGTTTTGCGGCTACTGAGTCCAACTGGCTGCGGTATTCGTTCAAGAGTTTGAGCGCCAGGCTATAGGCATCGTCCACTAATTTGCGGACTTCGTTGTCTATCAGTTCAGCCACGGCCTCGGAATAGTCACGCTGTTCTGAGATTTCGCGGCCCAGGAAGATGAGTTCCTCCTTCTGGCCGTAGACGCGCTGGCCGAGTTCTGGACTCATGCCCAGGCGGGTGACCATCGTCCGGGCAATCTTGGTGACAGACTCGAGATCCGAAGAAGCCCCGGAGGTGATGTCGTCGAAGACGATCTGTTCGGCGGCGCGCCCTCCCAGGGAGCCAGCCAATTGGGCGATCATTTTCTTGCGTGACATCAGGAGGCGGTCATCCTCGGGACGGTACCAGGTCAGACCTCCGGCCTGCCCGCGCCCGACAATGCTGATTTTCTGCACCGGATCTGCTTCAGGGATGGCGTTCATCACTACGGCATGGCCGGCCTCGTGGTAGGCAATGATGCGTTTTTCTTCGTCGCTGATGAGGCGGGATTTGCGTTCGGGTCCCATCACGACGCGTTCGATGGCCTCTTCCAATTCGTTCTGAGTGATGGCCTTCTTGTTGCGCCGGGCGGCTAGGATGGCACCTTCGTTGACCAGGTTTGCCAGGTCCGCGCCGACGAAGCCGGGCGTGCCGCGGGCAATCGAACCAAGGTCCACCTCGGGCTCAAAGGGCTTGCCGCGCGCATGCACTTTCAGGATGGCCTCGCGGCCCTTCATGTCCGGCCGGTCGAGGGTCACGCGCCGGTCGAAACGTCCGGGGCGCAGGAGCGCAGGGTCGAGGATGTCGGGACGGTTCGTGGCAGCAATGATAATGACGTTCGTATCCGTATCGAAGCCGTCCATCTCGACCAGCATCTGGTTGAGGGTCTGTTCGCGCTCGTCGTGAGATCCGCCGAGACCGGCACCGCGTTGGCGTCCCACCGCGTCGATTTCGTCAACGAAGACGATGCAAGGCGAGTGGCGCTTGGCCTGGTCGAAAAGGTCGCGCACGCGGCTGGCGCCCACGCCGACGAACATCTCCACGAATTCCGAGCCGGAGATCGAAAAGAAAGGCACACCCGCCTCGCCAGAGACGGCCTTGGCGAGCAGGGTTTTACCCGTACCGGGCGGGCCGACCAATAAGACACCTTTGGGGATGCGGGCTCCCAACTGGATGAATTTTTGCGGCTCTTTCAGAAATTCGACAACCTCGGCTAATTCTTCCTTCGACTCATCCACACCAGCGACATCTTCGAACGTTACAGTGGGATGCTCTCCGCTGAACATGCGCGCTTTGGATTTCCCGAAGGCCATGGCAGCATTATTGCTGCCCTGCGCCTGGCGAAAAATAAACCAAAAGAGTAAGCCCATGAGCAGTACTGGCAGGATGTAACCAGCCAGTGTAATGACGCCGGCCCATGGGCTAGGTGGATTGGCTTCGATCAGAAGGTGGTCGGGAGACAAATTTTCCGGCGAAACGCCAAGGTCTAATAGTTGCGCGATCAGAGTTGTCTCGGGTTCCTTGTAGGAAGTTTGCTCGATCTCCCTGCCGTCTTCACCCGAGGTGATGACCAATAAACTATTATCCTCGTTGACCTCAATCCGTCTAACCTCCCCGGCCTCCACCAAACTGGCAACCTCATTAATGGTCAAGGGTCCTTGACTCTCCGGCTGCTGGCGGATATTGAAATAAATCATGGCTACGATGGCGATGCCCAACAGCAGGTAAATGAATATTGACTGATTTCGTGAATTCACGCGTGCCTCCTGTAATTGCAGGCTGGATTATACCAACCTATGGATGGCTGTGCCAGACGCCACAATATTTTCAGGACTTTCGCTTATGCGGGCATGAGAGCCTGAATTCGAGGTGCAGCCAGTTCAGCCCGCAAGTAATCGCTCAACAAATCATCTTTGGTTTGATAAAGTGTTTTTCCGAGAGCCTTTGCTTTCA
>JBFMCM010000217.1:0-2813 GCA_040754355.1 Chloroflexota bacterium
CTGCGGCGACCACTTCCTGGTCGGCGGCGTTGTCCTCTCCGTGGGTGTAGAAACCCGCGTCCACGCCGCGGCCGGCGAGCATATCCTCGAACCAGAAATAGCCGGAGACAGCGGTATTCAGACCGGCCCGGTCGGCAGCCGCGAAGATATCGTCCTGCGTAAAAGCGCGCACATTGAATTCATCAGGCGGGTTGAACGGCTGGCCGTCGTTGATGTCCGGCCAGGCGCCGGTCAGGAGCGCCGTCCAGCCGGGAGCCGAGAAGGACGGCGGGCGGCTGGTCATGATGGCGGAGGCGCCCTCGGCGCGTAAATCGTTCAGCACCGGCATGACTGTTTCGTCAATGGAGGTGTCGTAGCGCAGGGCGTCCATTAGTACGATGACTAAGCGGCGGGTGAGCGGCTCGCCCAATTCCACACCGGGGGCAGGTGGGGTGTTTGCCAACGGCGAGCGGTAACTTTCGAGCGCCGAGAAGATGCCCATCGCCCAGAAGTATGCGCCAACGGCGATCAGAGGGAGAGCGATAATGCCCAGAACGAACCAGTTGATGGGTTTGGATCTACGCGGATTGCGCATGGTTTCCTGCCATTTGGATGAATTTTTGCCGCAGGGCATTGATGGGCTGCCTGCGGCCGTCCACTTCATAAAGCCAGGCCTCCCAGCCGTTGGCGGGGGCGTGATCCAGAAGCGACTTGGCGAGGCTGTGGATGGAACCCGTCTGCCCGTTGCACTGGAGATGACCGTTTGCCAGGATGACGGCTACGATGGAGGCATCTTTTACGAAAGTGAGCCTCTGCCCCGGCTGGAGCAGACCGGCCTCCAGCAGCGCTCCAAACGGGACCCTTGTTCTGCTACGCGGTTCAGGAAGCGTCAGCGCGGCCTCAGCCGCGGGCTGGACAGCGGCGATGCGTTCCTCGGCGACTTTAATGTACTCCGGGTCGCGTTCGATGCCAATAAAATGCCGCCCAAGTTTTTTTGCCACCGCGCCGGTTGTACCGGTGCCAAAGAATGGATCGAGCACCACATCACCCGGATTCGTGGAAGCCAGTAGGATGCGGTAGAGCAAGCCTTCAGGCTTTTGTGTGGCGTGGGCCTTCTCGCCGTTGACCTTGCGCCTCTCCTTGCCGGTGCACAGGGGCAGGTACCAATCCGAGCGCATTTGCAGGTCATCGTTGAGGGCCTTCATGGACTGGTGGTTGAAGGTGTATTTTGCGCCTCTGACTTTTTGCGTCCAGAGCAGCGTCTCGTGGGCGTTGGTGAAGCGTACGCCGCGAAAATTAGGCATTGGGTTGTCTTTAATCCAGACCACATCGTTCAAGATCCAAAAATCCAAGTCTTGTAGGATTTTGCCGATGCGGAAAATATTGTGGTATGTGCCAATGACCCACAGCGTACCGGTCTCTTTCAACACACGGCGGCAGTCCGAGAGCCAGGCACGGGTGAAGGCGTCATATTCCTCGAAACTGGTGAATTTGTCCCAGCCGTCATCTACAGCGTCCACTTTAGTCTGGTTGGGGCGATACAGTTCCTGCGAGAGTTGCAGGTTGTAGGGCGGGTCCGCGAAGACCAAATCCACCGAGGCTTCGGGGAGGTTGGCGAGAATTTTGAGGCAGTCGCCGGGGAGGATTTGGTCGATGGGAAGAGAATTCATTTCAGGATGATTTTACTCCATTCAACCCCCACCCTCCTCCCCCAAATCCGAAACGAGAATTCAGGATAACAACCAAAAGTCTGTTCTCGGATTTGGGGGAGGTGCCGAAGGCGGTGGGGGTTCACTTTCGAGGTTCCATGAGAAAGATTGTTATTCGATGTAAAACTTCTTCAACGCTATTCAACACCTGGTCATTCCAAAAGCGGAGGACGGTGTAACCTTGTGCCTCCAGGTATTCTATTCTCTCCGCGTCGTAATCCTTCTGTTCCAAATGCGGACTTCCATCCAATTCGATGATTAGTTTCACTCTCGGCGAGCAGAAATCAACAACGTATCCTCCGATGGCGTGCTGCCTTCTGAAGCCTGCTCCAAGGAGTTTGTGTCCACGCAGATGTGCCCACAATTTTCTTTCCGCGGGTGTCGGTTCTTTTCGTAATTGACGGGCATGTTGGTACCCTGCGGGTGTTGTTCTGCGTGGCGGTATGGGAGGATTTTACTCCATCGTTTCGACCCCACCCCGTCCCTCCCCAAATCCGACAATAGGAATTTCCAATAACGACTGAGCATACGCTTGTCGGATTTGGGGAGGGTGCCCGAAGGGCGGGTGGGGTAGCAATAAGGCTTCGAGGCAGTCGCCGGGGAGAATCTGGTCAAGGAGGAGTTGGTTCATTTTGGAAAGATTTTACTCAATCATATCAACCCCTACCCGTCCTCCTCCAAATCCGACACTGGGGTGCTCAAGTAATAACTGAACATACCCTTGTCGGATTTGGGGGAGGTGCCGAAGGTGGTAGGGGTTGGGCGAGGAGGGAGAGGCAATTACAGGGTAGAGTGGTGTCACACAATATACTGTCTACAGAATTGTTTATTCTCTCTTCATGTCAATCCTGAAAAATCCAAGGCCTTATCTGACCAGACTTTTGCCTGCACAGAAAGCAGGATGCGCTGCTTTGGATTCTGGCTCGCGTCTTTCCACGTGTTCTGCCAAAGTGCAATCATGGTTTGGATTTGGACAAGTTCTGCTGCGGTTTCCGGTTCGGCGTCGGCAGCCGTCCATTCGATGAGGTGCTTGGCTTCATCAAGCAAATTCGAAACAATTTCAGGATCGGTTGACCTTCGGGCAGAGGACGAAATGCGTCCGAGGGTGGCGGCAAGTCCACCCAT
>JBFMCM010000218.1:0-2713 GCA_040754355.1 Chloroflexota bacterium
GCTGGCCGCTGCGGGCGCCGGTTTCGATTTAGAAGGCCTGGCCCTGCGCACACGCCACGACGCCGTGCAGATCACCTGGCGGCGGCGCGCTTTCCTGCGGGACGAGAAAGAGCCGCCCGAAATAGATCCCCTGTCGGTGCGCGAGGCCCTCGAAGCCAGCCTGCGCCAGCGCGGCGAACCGGTTCCCTATCTCCATCTGCACGCCGCCGGCCTCTCGGCCATGGCTGCCGACCGCTCTCTGCGCTGGCGGGAAGATGCCCTTCCAACCCTGAACGCCCCCATCCAGGCTGCCCTGACCGGCGCCGGTTTTTCCCATCACTCGGAGAGCGCCAACCTGGAAGTCGGCCTGTGGGGTCTCGCCGAGTGGGGCACTCTCGATACCCTGCCCGACCAGGTGGAAATCGCCCTCGTCCGCGTTATGCAAAACAATCCCGGCGCTTCTTTCCGGGACCTGGAAACTGCCCTGAACGCCGAATTCCCCGGCCTGCTGACGCCATCCCTGGGGCTGCTGCGCGCCATCCTTACCTCGTATGCCGTCGAGATAAACGGTTGCTGGACCCTGCGCCCGGAGGACTCCCCCTCCGCCCGCCACGCCGACCTGGACTCTGCCGCCCAGGCTCTGACCGACCTGGCCCCGCGGCTCGGTTTCACGGTTACCGGCGAGCAAAAACCCTGGCGCAGCCTCCGCTGGCTGGAGTCCGGCAAGACGGTCTATACTTTCCACATCCTGGCCTCGGCGGTGACAGGGAAAATCCTGCGCCTCGCCCCAGGCGGCCAGCCGTCCGAGCGCAATGTGCTCGTTCTGCCGGGGGGGCGTGCCGGATTGTTAGCCTATAAACTGGACCGCGACCCGGGCCTGCGCGCCCGCGCCGAAGGCTGGCGGGTGCTGAAATACCGCCACCTGCGCCGTGTGGCAGCCATTACCGACCTGACTCACGAGCGTTGGGAAAAGGAACTCAACGGTGACCCATTGGAGCCGCCGGAGCAGATGAAACTGTTCTGATGGACGGGCGTATACAACTTGTGCAGCGGTTTTATCCCAACTCGAAGCAGATACCGTATAATAGCGGCATCATGGCCAAAACCACATTCAAGCGCATCGCATCCTACGCCCGTTATCTCATCATCCCGGCGGCATTGATCGTCATCACCATCTGGCTCTTTAACACCCCTCCAGACCTGCTGGGCAAAGCCGACGGCATCGGGTACGCCGTCTGCCACCGCATCAGCGAACGCTCCTTCCACATCGGCGACCGGCAACTACCGCTGTGCGCCCGCTGCTCCGGCATGTACCTGGGCGCCATGGCGGGACTGGTCTTCCAGATCATCGTTGGACGCAAACGGCAGAACTTCCCGCCCTGGAGCGTGGGCGTCCCACTTATCCTGTTCTTATTTGCCTTTGCCATAGATGGCGCCAATTCGTACGTATACTTGGTTAAAACCGTCGTCCCCGGCGCGCTGGCAAACATCCCGAACCTGTATGTCCCCAACAACGTCCTGCGCATCATCACCGGTTCCGGCATGGGGCTGGGGCTGGCCGCCCTCATCTATCCGGCCTTCAACCAGACTGCCTGGGTGCAGGCGGAGGAGAAACCAGCGTTGAATTGGAAAGGACTGCTCATCCTCGTCGCCATCATTGTAGTGATTGATCTGCTGACGCTGACGGAAAGCCCCATTGTCCTCTACCCGGCGGCCTTCATCAGCGCCGGAGGCGTAATCGCCCTGCTGACGATGGTCTACACCATCGTCTGGATGATGCTGACAGGCCAGGAAAACAAGTTCACCCGCCTGCCGCAAATGTGGCTGCCGCTGCTCGCCGGGATGACGATTGCCTTCATCCAGATTCTGGCGGTTGACCTGTTGAGGCTCTGGCTCACCGGTACCTGGGGTGCCTTCCCGCTGAATTAGGAAGTAAGGAGATTTTGCTTATGGAAGCGCTATATGGAATTCTCGCCGCCTTCGGGCTTTCAGCCAGCGCCGGGCTGAATGCCTACATCCCCCTGCTGATCGTCGGCGTCATCGCCCATTACACCGACTGGATCCATCTCAATCCACCGTTCGACCTGCTGGCCAATCCTTGGGTTCTCATCGTCATCGGCATCCTGCTGATCATCGAAATGCTGGCCGATAAATTCCCGGCGGTCAACCACGTCAACGATGCCATCCAGACCGTCATCCGGCCCGCAGCCGGGGCAATCGTCTTTGCCGCCAGCGCCAACGTCATTACCGACCTGAACCCAATCATCGCCATCGTCTGCGGCCTGTTGGTGGCCGGGAGCGTCCACACGGTCAAGGCGGCTGCCATCCGCCCGGCAGTGACCGCCACCACCGGCGGGGCCGGCAATGTGCCGGTCAGCATCGCCGAGGACATCGTCGCAACAGTGCTGTCCATCCTTTCGATCGTCCTGCCCATCCTGGTGGCCATTTTCGTCATCCTGTTCATCGTCCTCATCGTCTGGTGGCTGCGGCACCGCGCCAACCGCAAGCGCCAGGCTACACCATAACCCATTCAGGAAAACGTGTCTCTTCACAATGTTAATCTTGCCCCTGGTCGGATTCACGCTTATCCCCCGGCAGGATTTGTACTATAATGCCTATTATCACTAAACCCATCCAAATTTCAAAGGAGAATTGCAATGTCGGAATATAATCCCACCCCCCTCCCGGCGGGCCCCAAGACCAGCACCACGGCCATCATCAGTCTGATCGCAGG
>JBFMCM010000219.1:0-16810 GCA_040754355.1 Chloroflexota bacterium
CCCCTTTCCCGAAGGGGACGGGGGGACAGGTGGGATGGGGCGCGAAGCGCTTGTGTAAAGGGTTCTTTCACGGCTGCGGGGTGGCAGGGGCGTACTCATAGAGCACATCGCCCAGATTCTCGTCCCAGCGGGTGGTGTGGGCGCGGTCAGACATCTCAGCCAGAGCAGCCAGGGGAGCCAGTCTCCCGGCCAAGCCGCTGCCCGGATAGGCCCAGTCGCGGATCTCCAGCCAGTCGGTCGGCTGGGTGTTGGCCGGGTTGTCGGGGAAATCCGCCCCGCCGGACAAAGTAAATGCCAGGAGATAGGTGCGGTCGGGATTCAGGCGCACCCAGCGCAGCAGCGCGGCGAGACGGAAGCCCTGGAAGGCCTGATGGATATGCGGCTTGTCCACGGCCACTTGGGCATGGTCGCTCCGGGCGAAGAGGAGCATCACCTTCAGATTGGGGGCATTCAACAACAGTTTTATGTAACGTGACGGGGATTGGCGGAAGGTCCAGGCGTCGGCCGCCTCCTGTGGGGTGGCCAGGTCGGCCGGCCAGGTTTCGAGCGTCAGGGTACCGTTGTTGAGTAAAGCCTGGGTCAGTTTCACAGAATAGTAACGTTTGCCGAACATCTGCGGTACCTTCCAGCCAAAGAGGTGGTCGGCCTCACTCACAGTTCCATTCCCGTCGAGGTCGAGGTAGGGACGGCCAACGAAGTCACTGTTGGCGTCGGTATAATCAGCGGCCCAACGCAGGGAACCATAGTTGACAGTCAGTTTGGTAGGGCTGTATGACTCAGGGTAGATATAGAACGGGTTCTGGACCGGCAGCCCGTTCTCGTCGTAGTGGCCGACTTCCAGGCTGGAGAGGGTGTCCACCGTGGGGTTCTCGTTCCCGACGAAATATTCCACCCCCTCCAGGAGGTTGCCGTACAGCGCCAGCACATTGACCGCCGCGATGCCGGCATGGGAGAAGGCATACAGGCCAACTTCGTCCACCAGCGGCTTGACCGGGATGAGAGAGGTGATGGAGCGGTCGTTCACGTCCCGCAGATGCCCGGAGGCGAAAAGGATGACATCCCGCAGGGCCTCGATGGAGGCTTCCCCGCCGTAGTCGTATTCGCCCTCGCTCTGGACCCCGAACCTGTCATCCGCAATCCCCGGCCACAGGTAACTGACCTGGATCAGCCCGATGGAGGTGAAATCGGGTTCGGTCGTGAACCCGTCCACCTTAGTGAAGAACGGCGAGACGACCACCACCACGCCCGCGCCTTCCGGGAAGCGCGGCGTCTCCGGGTAGGCCACCAGCACGGCGATTTTCCCGATGCCTTCGGAGTTGATGTAAGTCGTCAGGGTTTTGCCGCTCAGGAGCGCCTGCTCGCAGTCCTCCGGGCAGGCGAGGGGGTCCTCGAACGCGCCGCAGACGCCGTCTCCGCAGCCAGGCGTGGCAGGCGCCTCGGTGCCGGGCGCGGTGGGAGCGCATGCGGCCATCAGAAGCCCGGTGAGGGCGAGCAGGATGAGGGTCCGAGCAGTGTGCATTGTGTCCTCCAAAACCTGGAAAGGTGTCCTATTGCAGAGTTGACCAAAACAAGATAAGATTATAGTGCCATGCTGAGAATTCTGTTAGTGTTCCTTCCGGCAGACGCAGCGTCAGTTCAAGCCTGACAGGTGAATCGTACCTGCCAGGTTTTTTTATTTGCTTGTCAAAATCCTACACAAGGAGAACGAATGCAGACACCCTGGGAATATCGTTATTCCTTCCGCGCCCAGCGGATGGGGAGTTCCGTGATTCGCGAATTGCTCAAACTGACCGAACAGCCGGACATCATTTCGTTTGCCGGCGGGCTGCCGGCGCCGGAGGTCTTCCCGCTCAAGGAGTTCCGGGAGGCCTGCATCGCGGTGCTGGATACCTGCGGTCCGCAGGCTTTGCAGTACGGCACCACCGAAGGTTACCGGCCGCTGCGAGAGATGATCGCCCGTCATACGACGCGTTACGGAATCGAGATCACCGCGGATAATATCCTCATCACGTCCGGCTCCCAGCAGGCGCTGGACTTCATCGGACGGTTGTTCATCAACAACGGTGACCATGTATTGGTAGAGTCGCCCACTTATCTGGGGGCGCTGCAAGCCTGGAATGCCTACGGGGCAGAGTATATTTCGGTGCCCTCGGACGAGAACGGGATGATCGTGGACGAACTCGAGAAGGCGCTGCGCGTGGGACCGAAGTTCATCTACGTGCTGCCCAACTTCCAGAATCCGACCGGCGCGACCCTGAGCCTGGAACGCCGTAAAAAATTGGTGGAACTGGCCGACAAATACGGCGTGCCAATCGTGGAGGACGATCCCTACGGGCAACTGCGCTTCGAGGGCGAACACCTGCCCTCGGTGGTTTCATTGGACAGCGAATTCCGCGGGCCGAACGGCGGTCATTACAGCGGTAATGTCATCTATTTGAGCACCTTTTCGAAACTGCTGGCGCCCGGCCTGCGCCTGGCATGGATCATCGCCCCGGCGGAGGTGATTCGCAAGATCGTCATGGCCAAGCAGGCTGCCGACCTGCATACGGCCACGTTCAACCAGTACGTGGCCTTCGAGGTGGGCAAGGGCGGATTCCTGGATGAGCATGTCAAGTTCATCCGCCAGGTCTACAAGGAACGCCGCGACGTGATGCTGGAAATGATGGACGAGGTCTTCCCCTCCGAGATGCGCTGGACGCACCCACACGGCGGGATGTTCCTGTGGGGCATCCTGCCGCAAACAATGGATGCCGCAGATGTGCTGAAAAAGGCCATCGAGCGCAAAGTGGCTTTCGTGCCAGGGACCTCGTTCCACCCGAACGGCGGCGGGCAGAATACCATGCGGATCAACTTTTCCTACTCCAAACCGGAGAGCATCCGGGAGGGCATCACCCGGCTGGGTACGTTGTTGAAGGAACTGGTGGCGGAGAAGAAGTAGGTCACGCTTGCAGCGTGACAATACCGTCGAAGTCACGCAGGATGCGTGACCTACAGACCAATCATTTTACCTTCCCAATGCGGGAAGGGGGAGTAAATTCGAAAAACGGGATGCGAGCGGCGCTGTGCGCCCGCTCGCATCCCGTTTTTCGATTGATTCCCCTCACCCACTTTTGGGGGAGGCGCCGCCCTGAGCCTGTCGAAGGGGGCAAGAGGTGGGGGCTTTTACTCGCGCACATAAGGGACATACTCGGCGCGCGCCAGCCCCTGCTCGATGGCTTTGGCCGCCACGGCATGAGCCACCGCCTCGTGGAGTGTTCGGTCCAGCGGATTCGGCACCAACTGGTCGTCGGGGGTCTGGTCGGCGATGGCCTGGGCGGCGGCCACCAGCATCTCGTGGGTGATGCGCGGCGACCAGGTGTCCACCGCGCCGCGGAAGATGCCGGGGAAGCCGAGCACGTTGTTGACCGACTTCCCATCCGCGGCGAAGGCCGCCCCGGCTTTGCGGGCCGCTTCGGATTCTATTTCCGGGCGCGGGTTGGAGAGCGCCAGGATGATCTGTCCCTTGCGCACCATGCCCGGCTTGATCAGCCCCGGCGCGCCGGTGGTGGCGATGACGATGTCACAGTTTGCCATGATTTGCTTCAGGTCGGCGCGCTTCCCGCCGTTGGCTTTATGGCGTTCGATAGCGTCTTCGCTCAAATCCGCGCCATAGACCGGGCTGCCGGTGATGCGCATGAGCATCCTGGCGATGGCATTCCCGGCCGCGCCCAGGCCGACCTGCCCGATGACCGCTTTGCCCAGGTCGCGTCCCGTCTTGCGGCTGGCGACCGTCAGCGCGGCGATGGTGACGACGGCCGTCCCGTGCTGGTCGTCGTGCAGCACCGGGATGTCGAGTTGTTTCTGGAGTTCCTCTTCGATCTTGAAACAGCGCGGGGCGGATATATCTTCCAGTTGAATGGCGGCAAAAGTCGGGGCAATGGCGGCCACAACTTTGATGATTTCGTCAGCGTCTTTGGTGTTGACCAGGATCGGTACGCCCGAAAGCCCCACCAGGCTCTCCATCAGCATAGCCTTGCCTTCCATCACGGGCATGCCGGCCAACGGTCCGATATCGCCCAGGCCGAGGACGGCCGTCCCGTCGGTGACGATGGCCACCAGGTGGCTGGTCGAAGTGTAGGAGCGCGCCAGTTTCGGGTCGCGGGCAATCCTCATGCAGACTTCGGCCACGCCCGGCGTATAGACCCGGCGCAGGGTAGTGACGTTGTCAATCTGATAGCGCGAACGGACGGCGATCTTGCCTTTCAAGTGCAGGGCCATCACCTCGTCGCGCACGTCCAGCAGGCGCGTGCCGCGGTTGCGCCGGATGGCCTCCAGCACCACCTCCAGATGCTTTTCGTCATCGGTAAAAATGGTGATGTCGCGCACCACCTGGGTGGAGGTCTCGTTGAGCAGTTCGATGCTGCCCACGTGTCCCCCCACGGCGGTGATGGCTGTCAGCAGGCGGCCAAAGGTGCCCATCTCCTGGCTGTTGACCACCCGCACGATGCGCAAAATTTTATCTTCCCAACTCATATTCACCTCGATGTGATGTAAGGTTCCGGCGGCAGGAAAATGCCTCCGGTTGGACGGCTAGCCTCCAATTTCGCTCATCACTCGGTTGAGGGGAATTTCACCTTCGGCCAGGCCATGCCCCCAGGGTTTATTCCAGACAGCCTCCAGGACCAGGTTGCGGAGTTCCACCAGCGAGGCGCCTTGGCGAAGGGGCGTCAGGAGGTCAATCTCGTGTTCGCGCAGCAGACACATGCGCAGCACGCCATCCGAAGTCAGGCGGGCGCGCGTGCAATCGGCACAGAAAGGCGCGGTGACGGAGGAGATGAAGCCGATATTGCCCTTCGCTCCGGGGATATGGAAGACGCGCGCTTCCCCGTCCAGTTTACCGTCGTTTGCGGGCTCGAGCGGACCGAGAGCCTGTTCCACGCGCTCGATCATCTCCTCGGCTGAGACCATCTGCCCGGTCTGCAGGTCGGTGGCCCCGGCGAAGGGCATCATCTCGATGAAGCGCACCTGCCAGTCGTGATCAATGGTCAGGCGCGCCAGGTCGGCCACGTCCTCTTCGTTGTAGCCGCGCACGATGACGGCATTCAGTTTGACCGGCGCCAGCCCGGCTTTCTCGGCTGCCAGGATGCCCTCCCAAACGTCCTCGATGTCGCCCCAACGCGTCAGGCGCTTGAACTTGGCGGGGTTGAGCGTATCGAGGCTGACGTTGACGCGCTTCAGCCCGGCCCCGGCCAACGGTCCGGCCAGTTTCGACAGCAGCACGCCGTTGGTCGTCATGGTGACGGTGCGGATGCCGGGCGTGCCGGCGATGCCGCGCACGATGTCCACCACGTGGGCGCGTACGGTCGGCTCGCCGCCGGTCAGGCGGATCTTGTCGAATCCCAGATTGGCGAACAGGCGCGTCAGCAGCAGGACTTCGTCATCCTGCATCATTTCCGCCGTCGGCCGGAAGGTCATGTCCTCCGGCATACAATAAACACAGCGCAGGTTGCAGTGATCGGTCAGCGAGATGCGCAGGTAGTGGATTTTGCGTCCGAAACGGTCAAAGGCCATAGGTCCTCACATGTACCGATAAGAGTAGGCTGATTATAACAAAACGTTGATATTCGGATTTAATTTTGGACAGCATGTCCATAAAGAACAATTGCAGCGGATTTTCGCGGATTGAATGGATTTTTGGGTTTCTCAGCGAAAAACCGCGCAATCCGCGGCTAAAAATTTGGTGGTCCGGACCCGCATCCGATTTTTGTCAAAACGCGGTTGACGGTTCTACCCAGCCGTGCTATCATGCAGCCATTATTGCTCGGCCATTTATTCTACAAGGAGTTATTCATGAGTGCTGATTTTATTTTTCGTCTTATTGGTTTGGTAGTCTTTTCCATCGTGGGGGCCTACGCAGGCAGCGGATTGTCACACTACTACACCCCTGAACAGCAGTTGATATATACAATCGCCTTTGGCTTGGTGGGCGCATTGTTGGGCTTTGTGGTGACACCCTATTTCACCAGCCGTCCCATCCGCGGGTTGCGCAACCTGTTCAGTAAACTGGCCGCCGAAACGCTTTTCTCGGCTACCATCGGCCTGGTGGTGGGATTGATCATCGCCGCCCTGCTTTCTTTCCCGCTTTCGCTCCTGCCCGACCCCTTTGGAAGAATCCTGCCTTTCATCGGCGTGCTGCTTTTCTGTTATTTTGGCGTAGCCTTGTTCGTGATGCGCCAGACGGACATCGGCAACCTGCTCAACGGCATTTCCTCCCGCCGGGAGGAAGGCGGGCAGGCGGGCTGGTCACAGTCCAACCGCACCGTCCTGCTGGATACCAGCGTCATCATTGACGGACGGGTGGCCGACATCGCCAAGACCGGATTCCTGCCCGGCACCCTGCTCATCCCGCGCTTCGTGCTGAACGAACTGCAATACATCGCCGACTCGTCCGACAACCTGCGCCGGGCGCGTGGGCGGCGCGGCATGGAGGTGCTGGCGGAACTGCAAAAAGCCCCCTCGGTGGTTGTGCGCATCTCGGACATTGATGTGGAAGGCGTGCGCGAGGTGGACGATAAACTCGTCATCCTGGCGCGGCAGTTGAAATGTCCCATCCTGACCAATGACTACAACCTGAACCGCATCGCCGAGTTGCAGGGCGTCCCCATCCTGAACATCAATGAACTGTCCAACGCGGTCAAGTCGGTCGTCCTGCCGGGCGAGACGCTCACCATCAGCATCATCCAGGAAGGCAAGGAGTCCAACCAGGGCGTGGGCTACATGGACGACGGGACGATGGTGGTCATCGAAAACGGCAACAAACTGATCGGCCAGACCAAGGATGTCACCGTCACCAAGGTGCTGCAGACCGCCGCGGGCCGGATGATTTTTGCCAAGCCAGAAGAATAGTTGGCAGTTGACAGTTGTCAGTGGACAAAGAAGGGCGCGGCGGAAACCGCGTCCTTTATTTTCCGTGTTCATCCCTTTCATCTGTGGTTTATAATAGCCGCATCATTTCCAAGGAGTTCTCCATGTTACGCGTCTACAACACCCTCACCCGCAAGAAGGAAGATTTCCAGACCCTCGAACCGGGCAAGGTCAAGATGTATGTCTGCGGTGTGACCGTCTACCACGACGCGCACGTGGGGCACGCCATGTCGGCGCTGGTCTTCGATGTCATCCGCCGCTACCTCGAGTACCGCGGCTACAGCGTCAGGCAGGTCATGAACTTCACCGATGTGGACGATAAGATCATCGCCCGCGCCAACAGCCTGAAAGAAGACCCCCTCCGCCTGGCCCAGCGCTACATTGACGACTACCGCCAGAACCTGGCCGATCTGAACATTTTGCCGGCCGCCTCCAATCCCCGCGCCACCCAGACGATGAACGAAATCCAGGCGATGATCCAGGGCCTCATCGAGAAAGGATATGCCTATCCCACCCCGGACGGCGATGTCTACTTCCGCGTCACCAAAGCCGCCGACTATGGCAAACTCTCCGGCCGCCGCCTCTCGGACATGCAGGCCGGGGCGCGCATCGAGGTTGGGGAACAGAAGGAACACCCGATGGACTTCGCCCTGTGGAAAGCCGCCAAGCCGGGTGAGCCGGCCTGGGACAGTCCGTGGGGCAAGGGCCGCCCCGGCTGGCATATCGAGTGCTCGGCCATGAACCTGGCTGAACTCGGCGAGCAGATTGACATCCACGGCGGCGGCAACGACCTGGTCTTCCCGCATCACGAAAACGAAATCGCCCAGACCGAATCCTTCACCGGCAAACCCTTCGCCCGTTACTGGATCCACAACGGGATGCTGCAGCTCGGCGGCGAGAAGATGTCCAAGTCGCTGGGCAACATCGTCAGCATCAAGGAATTCCTGTCGAAGCGGGAAGCGGACGTGATGCGCATGGTGGTGTTGAACGGTTCGTACCGCGCCCCGCTGATCTTCACCGACGAGGTGCTCGACGCGGCCGAAAGGGGACTGGAGCGGCTCAAATCGGGACTCAAGCCTGCCCCCCCGTCTGCCGGCGGACTCCCCCCGGAGGGTGCCACGGCGCTCGTCACCCGGGCCGAAGCAGCCCAGCAGGCCTTCACCGACGCCATGGACGACGACTTCAACACCTCCGAGTCGCTGGCCGCCCTCTTCGAGTTGGTGCGCAATATCAACATCGCCCGCGACAACGGCGCGAGCGATGAGCAGTTGCATCCTGCCCAGATGACCCTGCGCGCCCTTTCCGGCGTGCTCGGCCTGCGCCTGGCTGAAAAGAAGGCCAAGGATAAAGACATTGATGAAAATTGGATCATTGAGAAGATCAACCTACGCCAGGAGGCGCGCGCGAGAAAAGATTGGTCTACGTCGGACAGCATTCGGGACGAATTGCTGGCAAAGGGGATTAAACTTGAAGACACAAAAGATGGCACGACCTGGCACTGGTAAACATGTAGGGGCGGACGCCGTCCGCCCCTACTGTATTCCTGACGACAAATACTGAGTTTTTATTTCCCCCTCGCAAATAGCATCTCCAGTCTTTCTTCCAAGTTCTTCCTCGCCCGGATGGCAATCGGCGCCCGCAGGAAACGCCGCAGGGTGGATTCATCCGCATCTTGCACATAATGGTCGCGAAAAATCTCCAGCAATGAGACCTTCTCACCGGGATAAGGCTCGACGGTCACCTCATCCCCGGCTTGGGCCACCCCTTCACGCAGCACACGGCAGTACAGACCGGGGCGTTCAGCGTCGCGGAAGCGCTTGACGAACTGCGGATCGCCCATGCGCCGCGCGAACGTCCCACACGGGATGCGCGGGGCGGTCACTTCCAGGATCACCTCGCCGACTGTCAGCCGGTCGCCAATGGAGAAGCAGGCGCTCTCCAATTCGCTGACCGTCAGGTTTTCGCCGAAGGTACCGGGTGCGAGTTTCCGCCCCAATTCGCGCTCCCACCAGGCATAGTCTGCCGCGCCGTAGATATAGACCGCCTGGTCTGGCCCGCCGTGGTGTTTGGTGTCGGCCACGAAATCGCCCTCCAGCCCGAGGGCGGTGACACGCACAGGTCCGTGCACAGAATGTTTGTAGATGCCGGTCTGTTCGACCCGGTTGACTGTTACGAGAGTGCTTACCTCACCAATATTTACGCTGACGAGTTGAATGCTCATTCCCAATCGTAGATTTTCCTCGTTCCGATGCTCCGCGACGGAACATTTCCGCAGCGCTCTGCGCTAAGGTGAGACGCGGAGCGTCCGGCGAACGGGTGACAACGCAGAGCGTTGTCACCAGAGATGCTGAGGACACCAGGGATGCTGAGGAGGCGCTTGCTCATTCCCAATCGTAGGCTTCCTGGTTTTCCTTGATGCCCAGCAGCGCCATCAACACCTCCGGCGGGATGTTCGCCTCCGGCAGGTCGGTCTTGTAGAGTTGCTCGTTCTCCGCCCGCTCGCGTAACGACTGCCAGAGCAGTTGGCGTTCGTCGCTTTGCACCACCAGGTCGTTGAGCGTCTGTGCTTTGAGCAGGTATTCGCCGGTGGTGTAGAGGAAGGTCAGCCGCTTCCACTTGTCCGCCAGGATGGGGCGGGACAATTTCTCCAGCGTGCCGAGTTGGATCTTGAAATATTCTTCGCGGGCGCGCGGATGGTCGGGTTCGTCGCGCAGGAGTTCGAGGCGCGTGGTCAGTTCGTGCCCGCGTACTGGCGCAGCCCACTCGATGCAACCGGACTGGCCGCCAAAACTGCCGGGCTGGTAGAAGGCCAGATAGTCCACGGCGACGACCTTCGGCGCGGTGCGGAACGGGATGCGGTACCAGCCCAGCAGGCGAGCGATTTCCAGGTCCCGCGGGGAGGGCAGGAGGCAGACGAGAACAAGGGATGTGGAAGTCAGCATGGGTTAACTTTATCCCAAAACCCAACCCTTGCGAAGGTTGTACCTCGGCAGAAGTGTGGAAGCAATTGGAGTCCCTGCTCAAAAGCAAGGACAGGAAACAGTGGAACCTTCGCAAGGCTGAATACCGGCGCCTTGACAAATCTTTTCTTTATCTAGGATAAAATTGTCTCATGCCCGAGTACATTGCCCGCCTGCTCGACCTGGCCGTCCGCATCCAGCAAATCCCCGCCCCGACTTTCCATGAAGCCGAGCGGGCCGAGTTCGTGCGCGGCCTCTTCCTGGCTGAGGGACTGTCCGATGTGAAAACAGATGAAGGCGGAAACGTTTATGCCCGCCTGCCCGCCGCTCGTCACTTGCAGCCCGTCACTCGTCCACTGGTCGTCAGCGCCCATCTTGATACAGTTTTCCCGGCGGGGACCGACTTGTCTGTGCGCCGCGAGGGGGGCAAAATCTATGGACCGGGCATTGGGGACAACGCTCTCGCTGTGGCCGGGCTGTTTGGCCTGGTCTGGTTGCTGCGAGCCCGGACCCCTTCGACTTCGCTCAGGGCCCTGCCCTTTGACCTGTGGCTGGCCGCCAACGTTTGCGAAGAGGGACTGGGCGATTTGCGCGGCATGAAGGCCGTCGTCGAACGCTTCGGGCAGGAGGCCAGG
The DNA here is from genome assembly GCA_040754355.1 of Chloroflexota bacterium. Lineage (GTDB taxonomy): Bacteria > Chloroflexota > Anaerolineae > Anaerolineales > Villigracilaceae > UBA877. The sequence continues at coordinate 10,499 of JBFMCM010000219.1, forward strand.
GCCTATATCATCCTGGAAGGCATGGCGCTGGGGCACGTTTACCACCGCGGGCTGGGGGTTCGCCGCTACCGCATCAGCGTGAAGACGGCCGGCGGGCACTCATGGATAGACTACGGGCGGCCTTCGGCCATCCACGAGTTGACCGACCTCTCGACGCGCCTCACCCGGCTCGAGGTACCGAAAACGCCGCGCACCACGCTCAACATCGGGGTCATTGCCGGCGGGACGTCGGTCAACACGATTGCGGCAGAGGCCAGTCTCGAACTCGACCTGCGCTCGGAAAGCCCGGCGGCGCTGGAGCAACTCGTCCGGCAGGTGGAGCAACTCTGCGGGCAGGCCGGGAAGGCGGGGGTGGAGGTGAAGGCCGAGGTCGTCGGGGCGCGCCCGGCCGGGGAAATCCCGGCCTCGCACCCGCTGGTGACCCTGGCCTGTGACTGCCTGCATAAACAGGGCATCGAACCGAAGCCATCCATCGGCTCGACGGACGCCAATATCCCGCTCAGCCGCGGCTATCCTGCCGTGACGCTTTGCCTGACGACCGGCGGCGGGGCGCATACGGTGCACGAATATGTGAATGTGGAGCCGCTGGAGAAGGGGATGGAGGCGCTAATTGGCGTTGTAACTGGCCTTCGCTGATTTGTCCCTATTCCATCTTGTGTCGGGGTCAGGAGTCCGCAGCCAAGCGAGAAAATGCCGCAGATAAACACAGATGAACACGGATGTTTTGATGAACAGCCTGATAGCAAGCACCTAAATCCCTTTTATAGTGTTCATCTGTGGCGAAAAAAGGTTTCAAAACCATCTAATTTTATCAGTCGCCGCTCTACTTCAACCCCATCACCTCATACACCTCCACCGGCTCGCTCTTGCCTTTGACGTGCAGGGGAGCGTAGGGCCGGGCATCCACCTGCTTCTTGACCCGGTCGTAGGCTTCCTTGCTGATGAGAATCTGTCCCTTGGCAGCATTTTCCTGGATGCGTTTGGCGGTATTGACCGGGTCGCCGATGGCCGTGTAGTCGAGGCGTTTCTCGGTGCCAATCCAGCCCAGGACGGCTTTACCGTAGTGGATGCCCACACCGAAGGAAAGATGCGCCTCGGGCGGCAGTTCGGCGTGGAGTTTTTCGATGACGGTTTTCAGGTCCAGGGCGGCGCGCACGGCGCGCAGGGTATGGTCCGGCTGGGGCAGAGGAGCGTTGAACCAGGCCATGACCGCGTCGCCCAGGAACTTGTCCACCGTGCCCTCCTGGCGCAGGACGGCCTCAGCCCCGGCAGCCAGGTAGCGGTTCAGCACGGCAACCAATTCTTCCGCCGACTGTTTCTCGCTGTAACTGGTGAAGCCGCGGATGTCAGCAAAGAGGATGGTGATGTCGCGCTGCTGACCGCCGATCGTCAGGCTGTCGGGATTGATCTGGTCGAGCACCGCCGGGCTGACCATACGTTCCAGCAGGCGGCGCTGGGCCTCCAGTTTTTTCTGTTCGGTCAGATCGTCCAGCACGATGGCGACGCCCTGGGTGGTCTGGTCGGCATCCTTGAGAGGGGAAAGGTTGAGGCGCCAGTCCACCGCGCCGCGCTGGGGGTGATTGTGGACCAGTTCGAGGCCGACGACTGGTTTGTCGCTGAGGCGCACGGCCTGCAAGTGTGCCTGAATCTCCCCGGCCAGACTGGGCAGGGCCTGGTCCAAGCGCTGGCCGACCAGGTCGGCGATGGCCTGGCCGAGGATGGACTCAGCGGCGCGGTTGCAGAGAGTGATCTGATCCTGCACGTTGGCGGTCAGTACCCCGCTGACGATGGAGGCAAAGACGTTGTCCATCAAGTTTTTGAGTTCGGTCACTTCGTCCAGGGTGCGCCGGACGGAGGCGAACAGGCGGGCGTTTTCGATGGCAATGGCAGCCTGGTTGGCAAAGACGCCCAGCAGGTCACGCTCGGCATCGTTGAAGATGCCAGCCCGGATGCGGTTGTCGGCGTAAATAACCCCGATGAGGTCCGTACGCACTTTGAGCGGCACGCACAGGATCGAGCGCAGGTTGTAGGCAACAATGGATTCCTGGCCGCCGAAGCGCGGGTCTTCCTGGGCATTGGTGGTCAGCACCGGCTCGCCCGATTCGATGACGCGCTGGATGACCGTGCGGCTGATGGCAAACTCGTTGGGATTGATCGACTCCTGTTCCCAGTTGCGGGCGGTGCGCGTGGTCATCTCACCCTGCGCGTCGCGCAGCATCAGGAAGCCGCGCTCGGCCTCCGTCAGGCTGACGATGGTATCCATCACGATGCGCAGCACTTCGTCCAACTCCAGGCTGGAATTGACCGCCTGGGTGGTATCGGCCAGGGCAAACAACTTGTGGCGTTCTTCTTCGACCGCGGTCACCTGGCGGCTGACCTGGTAGAGCGTCCCTTCCAGGTTGGAGAGGCTTTCCAACGTATCCGGAGGCAGGCTGGAACGCACCACCTGGAGGTTCGAGCGCACCTGCCCGGCCAGTTTGCTAAGCGCCAGGACCTGTTCGTTTAACGCAGATATCTCTGCCATAGGAGCTGCCTCTTTCTTAGCCATCTTTCCTCGAAGAATCCTCTTCTCTGAAAAGTTGATCCCAGCGCGCCCGGCGGACCTTGCGGCGAAGGGCTTGCGCGGCCCGGCGGGATTCCTCCAGCCGCGCCGGGGCCGTACAATAAACCGAGGTCTGGTATTCCGCCAGCAAGAGGGCAGCCTCCTCACCAGCCTGCGGCAGGTGGGTGGTCAGCGCGACTGCGGCCTCGGCAGGAGTCAGCGCGGGGGAAACCGGGATCCTCAACGCGCGCAGGGCGTGATAGACCGACATATAAGCCCGCGCCAGCGGCGTCAGCCCGGCCAGCCAGGCTTGACGCTGCAGCCAGACCGGGACAGGCAGGGAATTCTTCTCCAGCCAGTCGCGCGCCAAGACGGGCGCGGGCGCGTTGAATGTGGACCGCAGGCGGCGGTAGACCCCGTCCAATGCGCCGGAGATGTAGGCCCGCGCCAGCCAGTTGCCCAGCAAGATGATGACGACAAAGAAGACCAACAACATGGCCAGCGAATTCTGTCCGCTGCCGGACTGCGCGCCTGCCCCGCCCGCCGGACCATTTCCCTGCGCCTCAAACGGCAGTTCCGTTTCATCCTGTTGCTGTGTAGGGTCAACGGCTGTGTCCGCTGAGGGGGCTGCCTCCTCACCTGAAAGCCGGGTCAGTTCCGGCTCGGAGGAGGTCGGCTCGAACTCCACCCAGCCCAGACCAGGGAAGTAGACCTCCGGCCAGGCATGGGCGTTGTGCTGGCGGACAATGTACCAGCCCGGTGACTCGTGCTCCCCCTCAGCAAAGCCAACAGTCAGGCGCGCCGGCACACCCAGCGACCGAAGCATGACCACTTCAGCAGTGGCGTAATAGTTGCAGAAGCCCTGTTTATAGTCGAAGAGGAACCAGGCCAGGGTGTCGCGCCCGGCCGGGGCGGGCGGCACGTGGGTGGTATAGGTGATCTCACTTCGCAGGTAAGTGGTGATGGCCATTGCTTTCTCGTATGGTGTTTCGGCCCCGGCGGTGATCTCAGCCGCCAGGTCCGCGATGGCAGGCGGCAGGTCGGGGGGGAGTTGCAGGTAGCGCTCTGTTACCCAGGCGGGATAATCTGTCCCAGCGAGGCGCATTTGCTTGACCGTCGGCTCCAGCAGGATGGCATGGACGAGGTATTCCTCTCCCGGCTGGAGCGGTTCATGGGCCCGGAAGGATAACGGATCCACCACATCGTCACCGACCGGCAGGTAGGCAAGCAGGGACGGGCGGCCGACCCAGATGGGCCGCGCCGGGGTGACCAGCGTGCCCGCAGTCGTATCTATCACTTTGAAGGTGAATTCAGCGTTCAGCCCGGCTTCCTCCGGCAATTGGAGCGAACGGCTGCGCGGTGTGAAGCTGCGCTCCTCCACAGAAGACGTCTCCCACAGGCCATTCTCATACGTATCGTAGGAGCGAACCCGCCAGTAGTAACGTTCCTGCCCGCCCACGTCGGTGGTCTGGATGCGGAAGTAAACCGTATTGCTCAAGGCCGCGTCCTGCCCGAGGACGAGGCTGCGGCCATAGAATTCATTAACAAGAACTTCATCCCCTGCCTCCAGGCTGGCAAATACATTCGTGAGGTTTTGGTTATCCGCCCAACGATTGGTCAAATCCTGCCACCATTCGTGTAGGAGCGGCACACTGCGAGGGGAGGCCGGTAATAACCAGGCGGCCAGAACCAGCATGGAGGCGCCTGCCAATATGATCAGGTTGATGTCGGTCTTGGCTTCCCCAGAGAATAATACCCGCCATATTCGTCGAGTTTCGTTCCGCCGGGCATAATTCATTCGTCCAAGTAAGAGCAGAACTAGAAATAGATAGAGAGCAGTAAGAGCCACACCCTGCTTGTTTTGGGCATCTAAAACCTGGAGAAGCACCAGCATCATGCCACTGGGGAGAACTGTTGCCGTGAAGTTGGCTGAGTGCGTAAGGGCATGGGCCGAAACTATGCTAATGCTCCAAAAAATCAGCGAGAATGCTGCTTGAAACAGGAAAGAGTCTTCGAGCGGCTTCCCCGAAGCCAGAGTGCTCACTGAGTATATTGCCCGTTCACCCATGGAGGCCATGCGTTCCAGCCAGGGCGTGCCGGGATACAACACGGCTGCAAGTAAAAACGGCACCACCACCAGGCTGTAGAGCACGGCCAGCAGGGTAACCGTCCCGCGCCGAAAACGGCTCAGGCCGAGCGGGAGGCCTAGCAAGGTACCGGCGAGAACCAGCCAGAAAGCCGTACCCAGGTCCGAGGTCCAGCCCGTGGCGACCAGGCGCTGGCTGGCGAGGGCCAAGGCCAGCGTCAACAGTAAGGCAGACGGCAGGTCCCAGAAACGGGCAGGTGCGCGATTCATGCTTTGAGTGTACAATACTTGGTACCGACCGTCAATTCTTTCAGGAGGCGTCTATGCAAAGCATCATTGACTTTGGCATCCAGTTCATCGCCAGCCTGCAAGCCCTGGGCGAATGGCAGACCCTGCCGATGAAGTTCTTCTCCTTCCTCGGCACGGAAGAATTCTACATGCTGGTGCTGCCCGTTCTCTACTGGTGCATCAGCAGCGCGCTCGGGATGCGCGTGGCGGTCATCCTGATGTTGAGCGGTGGTTTCAACAATGCCTTCAAGACCTTCTTCCACGGGCCGCGCCCCTACTGGGTCAGCACGGAGGTGGAGGGGCTGGCCACAGAGACCTCCTTCGGCGTCCCCTCGGGACACGCGCAGAACGCGGCCGCCGTCTGGGGCATCATGGCTGCTCGGATCAAGAAGGGCTGGGCATGGATTGCCGCCCTGTTCATCATCTTCTTCATCGGGATTTCGCGCCTCTATCTGGGCGTGCATTTCCCGCACGACGTTTTGGCCGGCTGGCTGATAGGGGTACTCCTGCTGTGGCTGACCCTGCGCTTTTGGGACCCGGTGACTGCCTGGGCCAAAAAGCAGACTCTCGGCCGGCAGGTGCTGGCCGCTTTCCTGGCCTCCCTCGGTCTGCTCCTGCTCCCGGTCATCGCCTACGCCTGGACGAAGGCCAGCGGCTGGCAGGCGCCGGTGGAATGGGCTTCCTTCGCCACCCAGGCCGTCTCGCTGGATGGCGCGCTGACCTCGGCCGGGACGCTTTTCGGCCTGCTGGCCGGGGCCGCCTTCTTGTGGCGCGGCGGATGGTTCGATGAAAAAGGCAGTTGGTGGAAACTCATTTTGCGCTACCTGTTGGGGGTGGTCGGGGTACTCGCGATCCGCTATGGCCTGAAGTTCATCTTCCCCGAAGGGGAAAACCTGCTGGCTTGGTTGCTGCACTACGTACGCTATGCCGTCATCGGCTTCTGGGTGACAGGCGGCGCCCCCTGGGCGTTCTTGAAACTGAAACTGGCTGAAAAGCGCGCCTAACTTTGTAAATAACTTTGCAAATTGCAATCATATAAACAGGAAACAGCCTACAGGTCTTTGATATAATCGCGTTGCTTAATTGACTATGGCAATGGGAAGCACCCTCGAACGCGGCAGCCTGCTGCATAAACGTTACCGTATTGTAGAAATCCTCGGCCAGGGCGGCATGGGATCCGTTTACCGCGGTGTGGATGAGAACCTGGGCGTGGATGTGGCCGTCAAGGAGAATCTGTTCACCACCGAGGAATACGCCCGCCAGTTCCGGCTGGAGGCGGTCATCCTCGCCAATCTGCGTCACACCAACCTGCCGCGCGTGACCGACCACTTCGTCATCGGCGAGCAGGGGCAATACCTCATCATGGACTACATCGAGGGGGAAGATTTGCGCCAGC
>JBFMCM010000220.1:0-15379 GCA_040754355.1 Chloroflexota bacterium
TCTTGAAATGACAGAATAACTCGCTTGCAAGGAGGAGCATATGATGAACCGCAGAGGATACTGGACACTCTTCCATAAGATGGGGTGTATGTTCATCCTGGCATTGTTGGCAGGATGTGATTTGGGCGCAAGCGGCGGCGACACCACCATACCGGAGGATGCCGCGCCGGGGGGTGTCCAGGCTACCCCGCAAGTCATCTTCAGCAGTCCTTTTAGCACAGAGCCGGATGGCTTCAGTTTTCGCAACTATGGTTATGGCTATCCGGAGGGAGACTTAACCATCGCTGAAGTTCGTCAACTATTCGGGGATGCAGTCTGCGCGACCATTGAATCTGACATATGCATCCCCACACCTGCAGCGCAGTTGTGGATAGACACGATGAACAATTACATGACAGCCGGACACTGTGCGGGATTCACTGTGCTAAGTTATCGCCTGTTCAATAATCAATTGGAACAATCAGCCTTTACTCCCAATGCTGTTACGACCTACGATGTTCTGCAGGAAGTACCGGCGATGCGCGCCATTGCCCAGAACTACGTTTTACAGGTCTTGGAGGAGGTCTGGAGTGAAACCGTGGAAGGCACACCGCGTCAGATCATTGATGAATTGATCAGGCTTCAAGCCCCAGTGGATTTGGGCATCTTTGGACCGGATAACGCCGGACATTCTATGGTCGCTTATGCTGTAGATAAAGTGGGCGAGGATTTATACCGCATCCATGTCTATGATAGCAACTGGCCTGGCATTGATACCTATGTCGAGGTGAACTACGCAGAAAATACATGGCGATATTCCATGAACGGATTGACACCATCGGAAGACCCGGACGCGTGGTCAGGCAATGCGCAGTCAAGATCGCTCCTGTTTATTCCGCTTTCGGCTTATGACCAGCCTGTTGCATGTCCGTTTTGTAATGAAAATAACACTACGGGTCTGTTGGCCAAAAGAGCCCGCCTTAGTTCTCTGGCTGCCTCGTTGCCAAGGATGTACGTCTTTATCAATGCCGTGGGCGACTTAATGGTTGTGGATCCCCAAGGACAAAGGTTGGGGAGTGAGGCGGGACAACTTTTTACCGAAATGCCCGGTTCGAGCCTCGTCCATTTACGGGGAGCGCTTTTCAGCAACTTCTATGCGGCTACCTTTCCCCAGCCTGATCTCGCGAACGGCTCAGGGATGTTCAATATGACATTCACGGGCCAATCCTCTGCATCTACCTATGCGGACTGGCGTGTGCTTGGTCAGGGTGTTGGTTTTTCCCTAGAGAACCTGAATCTGACAAACGGATTGAATGAGCAATTCTCGTTTACGCCCAATCTCCACTTGCTTCAGATGAACTACACGCCTGGCGAGGAACAACACCCCATCTTGAAAATGTTCTATCAAGACAATGGCGTCACTTACCTGATCGGAATTGGCGATCTGGACCTTCAGGCAGGGAACACGATTAATTTTACGGTTGACGATACCGATTTGATCACCATATCCGGGAATGGCTTTTTCGATGATGGGATCAGCCTTTTTATCGTCCGGATTTCACCTTCAGGGATCACCATTTACACGACAAACGAGATATACCTTCCTGAGAATGCAGTCCTTGGGATAAGTTTTACCATGTGGACGGAGGGCGGCCCGATAGACTTCCTTACCGATCTAAACGGTGATGGTTTCTTCGAGAGTTATCTCTATTTGGGGAATCTAAGCCCGGCATTTTTGATGAAGAACCTCAGCCCAGAGGAGGTCGTCTCGTTGCTTGGCGACCTCGCTCCTTACATGAACAGCAGTGAAACCATGGATTTGCTCAGCGTTCTTAGTTACGGCAGTTTTGCGCCCGCTGACATCGGCACGATTTTATTTGCTCTCATGTCGCGGGGGCTGAGTCTCGATTTCAGCACGCTCAGCAGCCTTATCTCTAGTCTGGACCTCGATCCGGAAGGGATTGCAGATTTGATCTTCAACTTGAACCTGAGCGATGCTGACCTGGCTACTTTGCTGGAGAGCCTTGACCTGCCTCCGGACGTAATGGAACTGGTGGTTGGCAGGCTGGCCGAATTGGAAGCGCTCGAGGCGCAATGGCTGGAGGAACAATTCAACAACTCGGACGGCGGGTATTCCGGCCAACCCAGATTTAGTGCTCCCCCGTCGTCGTTTTCTACTACGACATACACTTTATCCCCTACACCTTCAGGGATGCCTACTTTTCCTTCAGGATACATGACAACCACCCCGACAGGTTTCCCCCCATTTCCAACTCCCTGACCTGTGGAACTGTGAGTAAGAAACAAGTTTCTGATTTAAATATTCAGGTCCCAGCGGGGACAGAGACACAACAGTGGTGGCCATTGCCGCCAACATCTTTTCTTACGCTCCTCTTATTGACGCCTTAATGGGGGGATGGTATCATTATTCCGGCACTTTTAGCACTCTCGACACGAGAGTGCTAAATTAAAGTATTATCGTGAAATTCATGTTCTTTGATGTAAAAATGGCACCCGACCTCACCGAACGCCAGCGCCTGCTCCTCACACTCATCGTACGTGATTACACCGAGACTGCCCAGCCGGTCGGTTCGGCGCGGCTTGTGGAACACTTCAAACTCGACCTGAGCACCGCCACCATCCGTAACGAGATGGTCGCGCTGACCGAGGCAGGTTACCTGCGCCAGCCGCATACCTCTGCCGGGCGTGTCCCCACTGAAGAGGGCTATCGTTACTTCGTGACGCACGTGGTCTACCAGGCCGACCTGCCCGACGCGGCGCGGCATACCATCAGCCACCAGTTCTACCAGGCGCGGCAGGATGTGGAACAGTGGATGCCGCTGGCCGCCTCCATCCTGGCACATCAGTCGCGGGCAGCCTCACTCGTTACCGCCCCGCACACCCAACGCGCCCGTTACAAGCACATCGAACTAATTGCAACGCAAGGACGCCAGGTGCTGATGGTGCTGGTCATGGCCGGCGGGGAGGTCAGCCAGCAACTGCTTACCCTGGCTGAGCCTGTCTCACAGGAGCGCCTCTCCGCAGCGGCTAACGTTCTCAATGCCGTCTGCATGGCCAAAACGACCGAAGAGATCGCCGCGCTGCCGGGCCGGGCCGACGCGCTCGAAAACGACATCCTCTCGCTCGTCCTGACCGACATGAACCGGGGCGAACAACGCGTCTCCGGCGAAATCTACCTCGACGGCCTGACCAACGTGCTTTCCGAACCGGAATTCCTCGAATCCACTGACGCCCGGCGCGCCATCCATCTTTTCGAGGAGCGCAGCCTCCTGCAAGACCTGCTGGCGCGCGCCATGCCCAACGGCGTCGGGGGTGTGCAGGTGTTGATCGGCGGCGAAGGCAAATGGGAAGAACTCAAACAATGTTCGGTCGTCCTGGCACGTTATGGCATCCCAGGCCAGGCCACCGGCATGTTGGGCGTCTTCGGCCCGATGCGCATGGCCTACTCACGCACCATCCCTACCGTCCGATTCATGGCTGACCTGCTGAGCAGCCTGGTCTCTGAAACCATCTCTGGAGAAGAAAATGAGCAGTAAGAAAGACAAAGAGCATCCCACCAAAGCCGAGGCGGAGCATAAACCCGCAGATATTTCCGAGCAGGCCGAGGGTCCCGCGCCGGAGGCTCTCCCCGCAGCGGAGGAGTTGCAAAAACTGCTGGCCGAGACCCAGTCCCGGGCTGAAGACCTCGAGCAGCAGTTGGCCGAGGCCAAGTCCCAGGCGGCCGAGTACAAGGACGGCTGGCAACGCGCTGTGGCCGAACTCCAGAATTACCGCCGCCGCGTGGAAGCGGAGTCCAAGGACACTTATAACAACGCGGTTGGGAACATCGTCAAACGCTACCTGCCCATTCTCGACGACCTGGAGCGCGCCCTGACGACCTGCCCCGCCGACCAGCCCTGGGTGGAGGGAATCGAACTGATCTATCGCAAACTCCAGACCATCCTCGAGAACGAAGGTCTGAAGCGCATCGAAGCCGAGGGGCAGATGTTCGACCCGAACTTCCACGAAGCCATTGGCCAGGAACCTGCCGAAGGCGTGGACAGCGGAAAGATCATCGGCGTTGTCCAGCAGGGTTACATGATCGGCGAACGGGTCATCCGCCCGGCGCAAGTCAGAGTTGCCCAGTGATCCAGTGCTTCCGTGACACGTGACACGGGAATACATGACACAGGAACACTGAATACATTCTTTGAGCAAAGGATATTATGAGCAAAATTATCGGAATCGACCTGGGAACAACGAATTCAGTGGGAGCGGTGATGATGGGGAGCGAGCCGGTTGTCATTCCTTCGGCGGAGGGGGAGCGCCTCGTCCCTTCGGTGGTGGCGCTCAATAAGAACCATGAGCGCTTGGTGGGACGCGTGGCGCGCAACCAGGCCATCGTCAACGCGCAAAATACTGTCTTTTCCATCAAGCGCTTCATGGGCCGCAAATACGAAGACCCGGAGGTGCAACGCACCTTGCCGCGCATTCCCTACACAGTGCTCCCCGCGGAAAACGGCGACGTGCGCGTCAGTATGGACGGTAACGAGTATTCCCCGCCCGAGATCTCGGCCATGATCCTGGCCAAGATCAAACGTGACGCCGAAGCCTATCTCGGCGAGACCATCACACAGGCAGTCATCACCGTCCCGGCGTATTTCAATGACGCCCAGCGCAACGCCACCAAGGACGCCGGCCGTATCGCCGGCCTGGATGTGCTGCGCATCATCAACGAGCCGACGGCTTCCTCGCTCGCTTATGGCCTGGACAAGAAGACCAACGAGGTCATCGCCGTCTACGACCTGGGCGGCGGCACGTTCGACATTTCCATCCTCGATGTGGGCGAGGGTGTCTTCCAGGTGCGCTCCACCAGTGGCGACACCTTCCTCGGCGGTGACGATTTCGACCTGCGCGTGATGGACTACCTCATCCAGGAGTTCCAGAAGGAAAGCGGCGTTGACCCGCGCGGCGACAAGCAAGCCATGCAGCGCCTGCGTGAGGGTGCCGAAAAGGCCAAGATCGAACTCTCGACGATGATGCAGACCGAGGTCAACCTGCCCTACCTGACCGCGGATGCCTCCGGACCGAAGCACCTGGTGCTGACCCTGACGCGCGCCAGACTCGAGCAACTGACCGGCGACCTGGTCGAAAAGACCCTCGGCCCGGTCAAGCAGGCGCTGACGGATGCCGGCATCAGCCCGGCGGACGTGAACGAAGTGGTCATGGTCGGCGGGATGACGCGCATGCCGGCTGTGCATGACGCCGTGCGCAAGTTCTTTGGCAAGGAGCCCCATAAGGGCGTCAACCCTGATGAAGTTGTCGCGGTCGGCGCGGCCATCCAGGCCGGGGTGCTGGGCGGTGAAGTCAAGGACATCCTGCTGCTCGACGTGACGCCCCTGACCCTGTCCATCGAAACCTTGGGCGGCGTTGCCACCCCGCTCATCGAGCGCAACACCACCATTCCCACCCGCCGCAGCCAGGTCTTCTCCACGGCCAGCGACAGCCAGACGCAGGTCGAGATCCACGTCCTGCAAGGCGAGCGCCCGATGGCAGTGGATAACAAGTCGCTGGGCAAGTTCATCCTGGACGGCATCCCGCCCGCCCCGCGCGGCATTCCGCAGATCGAAGTCACCTTCGATATTGACGCCAACGGCATCCTGAAAGTGACCGCCCAGGACAAAGCCTCCGGTCGCAGCCAGCACATCACCATCACGGCCTCGTCCGGGTTGGCGAAGGAGGAGGTCGAGCGGATGCGCAAGGAGGCCGAGGAACATGTCTCTGAAGACAAGAAACGCCACGACCTGATCGAGGCGAAGAACACCGCCGACAATGCCATCTACGGCGCGGAGAAAGTGTTGAACGAGTTCGGCGACAAAGTATCAAATGAGATCAAAGCCGAAGTCCGCGCGGCAGAGGAAGAGGTCAAGAAAGTGAAGGATGGTGAGGATGCGGAGGCCATCCGCAAGGCAGTGGATGCCCTCAGCCAGTCGGTGCAGAAGGTCGGCGCGGCCGCCTACCAGCAGGCCCCGGAGCAGCCCGGACCGGATGCCGGTTCTAGTGAACCCGGGCCGGAGGCCGCTCCCGAAGCGGACGGCGAGGCAAAAAATGTTTGAAAGTTTGCACGTTTACACGTTGGAACATTCTAACTTGTAAACCTGTCAACCTGATAACCTGCCAACGGTAACTATGACCAACCGCGATTATTACGACATTCTCGGCGTACCTCGGAACGCCTCCTCGGAAGATATAAAGGCTGCCTTCCGCAAACTGGCGCGCCAGTATCACCCCGATGTGAGCAAGGAGACCAACGCCGAGGAAAGATTCAAGGAAATCAACGAGGCCTACGGCGTGCTTTCCGACCCAGAGAAACGCCGCCGCTACGACCAATTTGGCCGCCAGGGACTGGGCGACATGGGCGGCGTCAACATGCACGACTACACCATGGACTTCAGCGACCTGGTGGAGGAGCTGTTCGGCAGTTTTGGCTTTGGATTCGGCGGCACCAGCGGGGCGCGTTCGCGCCGTCCGCGGCGGGGACGCGACCTGCAAGTCCAGGTGGTGCTGACGTTCGAAGAAGCCGTCTTCGGTGTCGAGAAGACCATCGAGGTGACGCGCAACGAGGTCTGCTCCACCTGCCGCGGGTCCGGGGCCGAACCGGGCACCAGCCCGCAGCGCTGCCAGACCTGCGGCGGGCGCGGCGAGGTCCGCCAGGTGCGCCAGACCATTTTCGGCTCGATGATGCAGTCCGGCCCATGCCCGACATGCGGCGGGCGCGGCGAGGTCATCGGCACGCCCTGTCACACCTGCCGCGGACAGGGGCTGGAGCGCAAGACTGTGCGGAAAGTCGTCCCCATCCCGGCTGGTGTGGATACCGGAACCCAGATCCGCCTGGCCGGGGAAGGCGAGCCGGGCGCGCTGGGCGGGCCGCAGGGCAATTTGTACCTGGTGGTCAGCGTCCAGCCGCACAAATTCTTCAAGCGGCGTGAGAATGACATTCTCCTGAACCTGGATATCAACGTCGCCCAGGCGGTGCTGGGGGCGGAGGTCGAAGTCCCGACGGTGGGCGGGAAAAACGAGAAGTTGTCCATCCCGGCTGGGACGCAGCCCGGCAAGGTGTTCACGCTCAAGGGGCGCGGCGTGCCGTACCTGCGAAAAACAGGTCGCGGCGACCAGCGGGTGATCGTCAATGTGGAAATCCCCTCCCGGCTGACGAAGGAGCAGCGTGACCTGTTCGACAAACTGGCCGCCACGCTCGGCACGACGGTCAAGCCGAAAGAGAAGGGGTTCTTGGATTGGTTGAATGAGGCGTTGGGAGGATAGTGGTCAGTTGTTCATTGTCGGTTGTCAGAAAACCCGTCTCTGAAAAGAGGTGGGTTTCTTTTCTTGTGTTATGATTTGCGCGCCTGGATTGGCAAATGATAAGAATCCTCCTCAAAATCTGGCGCATCTTGCCCTTCTGGCTGCAGCGGCTTGCGGCGGCCATCGTCCGGCCGCGCTACCAGGTGGCGGTCGGGGCGTTGATCTTCAACGAAAAGGGACAACTTCTCCTGTGCGAGCACACCTACCGCCGCCTGCATCCCTGGGGTCTGCCGGGCGGCGATTTGAAATTCGGTGAAGACCCGATGGATGGGATCAAGCGGGAGATCCGGGAGGAAACCGGCCTGACGGTACAGGATGCGCGCCTCCTGCTGGTCGAGAACTCCACCGAAATCCATCACGTTTCCCTGACCTATCTCTGCACGGGTGTAAGCGGCACGTTCGTCCCAAGCGATGAGGTATCCAATATTCAATATTTCGACACCGACAAACTGCCCGACTTTTTCGAGGAGCATCGCGTGACAATCGAAAAATGCCTGGCGCTTCTGAATTCACCAAAGAATTGACCGATTTATATAATCGGCGGGTGAATCATTTCGCCCGCTGGTTTTTCACAATCAAAACAGGAGGTTGACATGAAATGGATCACCCGTTCGCACGTCCACGTGGACCGCGTCGCCTGTCCCTGGCTTATCACCCGTTTCGTGGACAGCGAAGCCGAGTTCCTGTTCGTTCCCAAGAACCAGGTCGAGAAGGTCGCCAAAGAAACCGGTGCCATCCCCTTCGACGCGCCGGGTGTTGAACTCGGCCACGTGGACGGGCGCTGCTCGTTCGAGTCCATTATGGTGAAATATGAATTGAAGGAACCCGGCCTCCAGCGCATGGCGAAGATCGTCCACTCGGCAGACGTTTCTGAAGATATCGGCACCGATCCTATCGCTGGCGGCTTGGAAGCCATTGCCAGCGGCTACAGCCTGCTTTTCCCTGAAGATGCCGAGAACCTGGCGCACCAGTTTGAGGTCTATGATGCCTTGTATGCCTGGTGCCGCCTGGATGCAGCCAGGAGCGGCAAATAAAGCATGGCGGGCGCGCATACCGACACAGCCCTACTCTTCACCACGCGCTTCGTCCGCCTGTTTTGCTACGGATTTTTGTCCGTTGTCCTGGCGCTGTATCTCGCCCAAGTGGGGCTGTCTGAGGCGCAGATTGGGCTGCTCTTATCACTGACACTGGCCGGTGATGCGGGTATCTCTCTCCTACTGACAACATCCGCAGACCGATTCGGGCGGCGGCAGACCCTGATCGTCGGCGCAGCCCTGATGGTCGCCGCGGGCATCGGCTTCCTTTTAACCCGGAACTTGCTTCTATTAACTGCTGCGGCCGTTATCGGCGTCATCAGCCCCAGCGGCAACGAGATTGGCCCTTTCCTGTCTGTGGAACAGGCCGCCTTATCCCAACTCCTGCCGGATGAGCGCCGTACGCGTGCGTTTGCCTGGTACAACCTGGCCGGTTCCTTCGCGACCGCCACAGGCGCGCTGACGGGCGGCTGGCTGGCGCAGGGATTACAGACACAAGGGATGTCCGCGCTCCAGGCATACCGGGTCGTCCTGGTCGGGTATGCTGTCGGTGGAGCGCTGTTGATCCTGCTTTTCCTGGCGCTTTCTTCTGCCGTTGAAGTCAGCCTGTCTGCAAAGGTGGAGGCTAAAAAACGCGTCCTCGGATTGCACAAGTCGCGCCGGGTGGTGATGAAATTAAGCGCCTTGTTTGCCATGGATGCATTCGCCGGCGGGCTGATCGTCCAAAGTATTTTGGCGTACTGGTTCCATGTCCGGTTCGGTGTAGAGGCGGGTGTCTTGGGCAGTATCTTCTTCGGGGCAAACATCCTGGCCGGGATTTCCGCGCTGCTGGCTGTCCGGCTGGCAGCCAGGATTGGGCTGGTCCGAACGATGGTCTTCACCCATATTCCATCCAACATCCTGCTCATACTGGTGCCTCTCATGCCAAGCCTGCTGCTGGCAATCGGAGTATTGCTTTTACGCTTCAGCATCTCGCAAATGGATGTCCCCACCCGCCAGTCATATACGATGGCTGTGGTTGCCCTTGACGAACGATCCGCGGCTTCCGGTGTGACGACGATTGCCCGATCGGTGGGAGCGTCACTTTCGCCTGCCTTGAGCGGTCTCCTGCTGGCCAGCCCCGCGCTGTTGAGTGTCCCGTTTTTCTTGAGCGGCGGGATGAAGATAGCCTACGATTTGCTGCTCTACCGCAGTTTCCGAGGTATAAAACCACCTGAAGAAGTCCGTTAAAGTCGTAAATAATCGTTCTATGACTAACTGGTTGGAAGTTTCCCTGACGGTCAACGGCGAACTGGCCGAGGCGGTCGCGGATGTGCTGGCGCGTTTTGCCCCCAACGGTGTGACCACCGAGCAGGCCGTCAAATTCACCGATGCCGAAGATGAGGGCACGCCGGTCGGACCGATCACCGTCCGCGCCTACCTGCCGGCGGACGAAAAACTCGAAGAGACGCGGCAGCGTCTGGAAGAGTCGCTCTATTACCTGGGCATGATCCAGCCCCTACCCGCCGCGACCTTCACCCCGCTGGCGGACCAGAACTGGATGGAGGCCTGGAAGGCGCGTTACCAGCCCATACCGATTGGCAGGCGGCTCATCATCGTCCCGGCCTGGCTCGAATCGCCAGACGAATCCCGAATTCCCATCAAAATTGACCCCGGCATGGCCTTCGGCACCGGGACGCATCCCACCACACAACTGTGCCTGGAGTTCATCGAGGAATTCATTGGCCGTGCACCGCGGACCGTGGACGACAAATCACCGTCCATCGTCCACCGTCCATCGTCTGTCATTGACATTGGCTGCGGCTCCGGCATCCTCTCGATTGCCGCCCTCAAACTCGGCGCCGGTTTCGCCCTCGGCGTGGACATTGACGAGGCCTCTGTAAAAGCCTCGCGGGCAAATGCCCGCGCCAACGGCGTCCCGGATGATAAGTTTGCCTTTGGGCTCGGGTCGGTGGCGGAGGTCCTGGCTGGCAGGTATCAGGCGCCGTCCCGAGGATCTCGAGGGATCAGACAGGCGCCGCTGGTGCTGGCGAACATCCTCGCCCCGGTGCTGGTCCGCTTGTTCGACGAAGGGTTGGCAGACCTGGTCGCGCCGGGCGGGACCATCGTCTTGTCGGGAATCCTGGAGGAGCAGGCGCAAACTGTCGTCGAGGCCGCGCAGGCTCACGGTCTGGTTTCGATCGAGCGGAAGCAGATGGAGGATTGGGTGGCGCTGGCAGTTCGCTCTTGAGGCTATGGTTCTTGTTTCAGGGTCATGCTCACCATATTGTTCAAGATTGCCATTGGGAGGACAGCGACGAGTATCAACCCCAGGGTTTGAGAGATGGGCGTGCTGTATTCGAAGGGAATCATGGGCGTAGCAGAGGCAAGGCCTCCACTGACATGGATCCACCAGGATCCCGCCAGAGAGGCGTAAAGCGCAACCAGGGAGGCAAGGATTTTCCAGGCTCTGGCGTGCGTCAATGCCCCCATGGAAAAACCGATGGCGGTCGAAAAACAACTAAGTAGAATCAAGATGCCGTGGGGCGGGGTATTCAGAATCAGGATGTGGTAGATATATACAGAAATGGTCAGAACGATGCTTCCCGAAATGGTTGCAAGCGCAATTCGCAGGATTGGATTGACCTTCGCGAAGCGTTCTGCGATCAGGCGCGTTAGAAACACCCCGAAGCCAAAAGAAGCGCCCATGATGAGGCCTCTATCCAGGGCGCTCGTGATGCGAATGGTGTCGAACCAAACGGGTAGACGGTATGTCAGGTATGCAATGGAACCGAAGCCCAACAACATTCCCAAAAAAGCCATTCCATAGGCAGCCAGTAGCCGGAAAGGCTGAGCAGTCAATTGACTTTTCACCCAGTCGAAGAATACCTCAAGGCGTGTATTAACGCTTATGGTGGCTGGCAAGTTTCCCGCGGCTTGTTGGATCATCTGCAATGCGACATTGCGCCTTGTCTTATTCGCATTCTGAAGAATTCCATAGGTGGCCGTGCGTGAACGGACATGGCCGATTAATCGAGCCGCCTCATTCCCCTGGTCAGAATCTTCGCTGGCCAGTTCGGCCAGGGCCTTGTCCTGTTCGGGACTAAGGGCGATATCGCGCCATCTATTTTCAGCGGGAAGAAGAACGAGCAGTGTGTTGAGGCATTCCTGTCGCAGCCAGGGGTCTTTGGTTTTCCCCGCCATCTCCAAAAGGGAGGCTGTCGGCAATTGAGATGGTAGGTCATCGCTCGTCTTGAGCGCAGGGTCAGCGAGAAGATGCTTTATGCTGCGGGCGGCGGTCTCCTCGACCTTTTTTTCGATCAGCGTGGCTGCGCTGCGCAGTCTATCACGCGGATTGTCCACTTGCGCCCACCAGGTATCGTCGTGGTAACCGTAGGTCAGGGCATGTTGCAGCATGAAACGCTGGAGCGCTGGCGTCAGGATGCGTTTCCCTTCCCCGTTCAGATACCGGTCAATCAACGCGAACCGGGTCAGGCTGGTGCAAGTTGCTCCGTTGGACCAATCCCAGAGGGTGAAACTCTTTTGCAATAATTCCTCATCATCTGTTCTGCGAAATACATAACCGTTCGTTTGAGCGTCCAGGGTTGTTTTGAGAAGAGGGACATTAAATATCCGGAAGAGTTCATCCACTGCTTCGCGGGCAGACTGTGGGCGTTCAGCAGGATTGATGGCGGTCATCCGGCGCATTACTTTCACAAGTGAGTGGGGAAGATCGGGATTGATCTCACATGGATCCGGGATTTCAACGTTGGACTGTAATTGGAGGATCGCCAGTGTGTTATCTCCGTTCCAGGGCAATTGAAAGGCGAAGAACTGATAGAGCATGATGCCAAAACTGTAGATGTCCGATTCCGGCGTCAATTGTGTCCTCTTGTGCTGCTCGGGAGGCGCATAAGGCGGGGTGCCATGTCCCGTATGCAGCACCTGGGTGGAGGCCGAGAGTTCGCGTGCCAACCCGAAATCAGCCACGTAAACGTTCTGATTGAGATCCAGGAGGATGTTACCCGGTTTCAGGTCGCGGTGGACAAGGCCCTGCGTGTGCAGGTAGTCCAATCCATTGGCGATTTCGGCTGCGCAGCGCAGCGCGTCCTCAGGGGAAAATTTCTCGGGCTGGAGCCGATCAACGAGCGATCCGCCGCAGAGGTAGGGGGAGGTGAAATAACGGATATTCCCCGACAGGCCATAATCATAAATAGGTAGGATATTGGGGTGAGAGAGTTCGAGCAATCGGTCAGCATGACGATAACGAACTCTATCCTCGATTTGGTTTTGGGGGGACAAGTCCGTTTCACTGAATTTTATGGCTACAACGCGCTCGCTTTTTACATCAAAGGCTGACCAGACCACCCCCTGTCCGCCGACACCGATCTGCTCGAGTATTTGGTACTGCTGGAATTGCGACCCATATTGGAGCCTATTCAGCAGCAGGGGACTATTATCAGCCATGGGCTTAGTTCACACGCCAACAGGTTATTTTGAACCGCCTACCTGGCAATCGGCGTTAATATAAATCGAGACCGAGTACCCGGTCGATTCAATATCAAATTGGAATCTTATTTCCATTGTCCTTGTGGCCCAGGCAGGAATGGTCCGATCACTGACGGTTCCAAACCAAGGAATTTCGCCAGGTACGTTCGTGGAGGAGTTGTCATCATCTGCATCAGCGATTTTCATGCCTGCGAGACGGATATCTTTCAGAACCTGCCCGGCTGATTCGACCCAGGAGACGGTGATGCCGTTGAGAACAACCGCTGAAGAACTTTCGTTGGTAAGATTGATGCTCAACGTCTTTGAGTCGGATGTTCCCAGACTCCCGGCCGAGATCGGACAGACCGGGACAGTATCTGTCCTGGTGAAGGTTATTGTCGGTGAACGTGTGGGGGATGGCGTGAATGTGATCGCGCCTGTATTTGTTCTCGTGGGGGACAAGGTTGGGGTGGCTGTACGTGAGGGAGTGAAGGACACACTGGGCGTCCGGGATGGAGTGAAGGTGCGCGTGGATGTTCGGGTTTTGGTCGGTGTGAGCGTCTTCGTTGATGTTTTCGAGGAGGTAGATGTGGTCGTCGGTGTGAATGTGATTGTACTGGTAAAGGTTTGAGAAGGCGTTTGACTTATCGTGGGCGTCGAGGTGCGTGTCGAGGTGTGTTGGGGGGTCGGCGTCGAAAAAAGACGGGCTTCCAACGTCTCTTGCGCCTCGTCTGCGCTGACAGGCAGGATGTCTTCTTCGGAACAGTATTGGTCGGTCATCGTGCAGGCAAGCACCAGGTCCTCGGGGGAAAGGGGTACGGGGGCAGATGGGGGGCCGATTGCCTCGACCCCGTTCGCCCCGCCTAACGGAACGTTGACTTGTTGCCCGGCGCCAAAACTTTGGGTCTGTCCGTTGGATGCAATTTGACCCGAGCCACTGAACAGTTTGATGTTCATTTCCCCATTTTGAACGGCAGACAGGCTGGCATTTCCGAACAGCGTTAATTCTGAGCCATTGACCGTGAACTCGATACCCGTTCCATCAGGCATGGAAAGCATGATTCCGTCGAATGGGACTTCTTCGCAGACCAGTTCTCCAAATCCGCTGGAAAAGTAGAAGGATTCGAGATTTTGGCTTTGATTATCTATGGTCGTATTTCCGAAGACGATCAACGTGACCGTTTCACCCGGCAGGGAACGCGGCAGGTTTGCTAGAACCTTGAAGATGGCAATCCCCCATTCCTGGGTATCCAGGTTGAGGGGGGAGACAGACAGGCGGCGTAAAAGGTTGACACCAACGATGTCTCCACGTTCCGAAAAACGAAGGGCTGCATCGGGAATGAGTTCGGCGAGGATGGTGTAGTTTCCATAACAGACGCTGTTTGAATCGATTCGATTGCAATAATCCTCCGAGGCTTCCAGGGCTCGCTGGATGAGTTCATGACAAACAACTTGGCGATTGGCAATCGCAGTTCGGGTTTGCTGGACAGAAGCCATTGACAAAGGCAATCCGGTTACGAACAGGAAGAATCCCAACACTGAAACGCTGCAAATGATAGCCATCCCCAATAATAGAGGCGCCATTCTTGAACGGCGTGGTTGGGTTTTTGGAGGCCGCATCTGCTGTGCAGGGGAGGGTGCTGGGGTTGATTTCGCCGTTGAGGGTTCAGATTTTGGAAGCGGTGTTTTGTCCTCTTGAACCGCCTGCTTGGTTTGTGCAGGTTGGTTGATCGCATCCAGAAGTTGCCTGGCCCAGGGATGGTCAGGTCGTAAGGCGAGGATGCGTTCGAGGCAATAGGCTTCTTCTTTTATGTTATACGTTGCATAGACGAGCAATTCCCAAGCCTTCAGGCAGTCATAGTCGCTGATGAGAATATCACGCAACAACTGACGGGCTTGGTTCTTTTGGCCTGCCTTGATAAACCTGGCGGCTTCCTGGAGTTTTAATTCGATAGGGTTGGAGAGATCACTCATGCTTACTCGGATGCGAACTGTGACTCTCGAAGGGAATAATTGAGGTCGTCATAAATGTCAAAAAAACAATGACATCGAATTCGTTGTTTCGATTCGCCGCATGTTTCCCTGTGCACAAGAATCGGACTGGCCGCTATGGTATGTTTCGTATGCGGTGCTTGCTGGTGCGATTTTCACTAGAAATTAAATATGAGATACAGTCGTAAGCGCCCTAAACATATTTGGGCACCACTTTGCAGGGTATACGCTTGGTTCGGGATCAAGCGCATTCTATTTAGCCAGGTACCATTGGTGCTGTCCAGATCAATGATTTCGTATCCCGAATCGGTTTTCCGAATCAAGGCGTGTCTTTGCGAGACCCCGTTTTCGTGTCCGCCGAATGGTATCAAGTCAACGAAATCTTCACTCACTGTTTCGAATTTTTTTCGGCCAATAGTGAATTCCCGGCTTGTTAGCGTAACGATTGGCTGAATCGAATCCTCCAGGTAAAGCGCAATACCCTGATTTGGGATTTCTAGATCACGAATATCTGCTTCTGTCATCTTGGAAGGCTGAATAGCATT
>JBFMCM010000221.1:0-2340 GCA_040754355.1 Chloroflexota bacterium
GCGCCCCCCCCCCCCCCCCCCCCCCCCCCCCCCCCGCTCTCCAGTTATAGGATGATACAGCAAACCCACGAATGCCCTCGCCCAAAGGAGGGGGTATGACCCGTCACCTGAGAAAAAACATTTTCGTCCTCTCCCTTGTCAGCGCCCTCCTGCTCAATGCCTGCACCTTCTCGTTGATTGATATCCCCGGCCTGACAACCAGCAATACACCCACATTGCCGCCCGGTCCTACCCCCACGCCCACACCGGCCGCGCCGGTTACCTTCAACGTAACCCTGCCCTCCCCCCTCCTGCCTGGAGAAACCCTCTACCTAAGCGTAGTGGACGAAGTCACCGGCATCGGCCTGAACCCGGTCAATTATGCCATGCAAGGCATGGATACCTTACACTACACCCTGACCCTGCCATTCCCGGTGGGCAGTATGGTCAAGTATCGTTACCTGCGCCAGTCGGCCCTGCCCATCTTCGAGGATGACTCGGCTGAGAAGGTCGTGCGCTATCGGCTTTACAATGCCACCGCGCCGGGGACTGTCCAGGACATCGTCTCTTCCTGGACCGACAGCCTGTTCGCCGCACCGAATGGCCGCATCACCGGGAAAGTAACCAACGCCGCGGACGGCAGTCCGCTCACCAACATTCTCATCGCGGTTGGCGGCCAGCAGACCCTGACCGACTCGACCGGTGAGTATGTAATCGAAGGCCTGCCTGTCGGCACGCACAACCTGGTGGCCTACGCCCTCGACGGGGCCTACCAGCCCTTCCAGCAGGGTGCCATGCTGGTCGAAAACAAGACCACCCCCGCCAACATCTCCCTGGTGGCTGCCCCGCTGGTCAATGTCGTTTTCACCGTCAGCGTCCCAGACAATACCATCGAGAATACTCCCATCCGGCTGGCCGGGAACCTCTATTCGCTCGGCAACACGTTCGGCGACCTCAGTGGAGGTCTGAGCAGTGTGGCCTCGCGCATGCCGGTCCTTTCCCCGCTCGGGGACGGGCGTTACAGCCTCTCGCTCATGCTTCCTGCCGGGGCCGATATCCGTTACAAGTACACCCTCGGCGACGGCTTCTGGAACGCCGAACACGCCCCCGACGGCTTATTCGTCCTGCGCCAGTTGATCATTCCTGCCGGGCAGAGCGTCGTCCAGGTGCAGGATGTCGTCAGCACCTGGCAGGACGGCACCTCCTCGCCCATCCTGTTCGAGGCCACTGTCCCGGCGGAAACGCCCGTTACCGACATCATTTCCATCCAGTTCAACCCCTACGGCTGGACGGTGCCCATCCCGATGTGGCCGTTGGGCAACAACAAGTGGGCCTACCAACTCTACAGCCCGCTCAGTATGCTTAATTCCTTCGAATATCGCTATTGCCGCAATGACCAGTGCGGCCTGGCCGACGATGTTCAAACCGGTCCCGGCAAGGCCGGGCGCCCCGTCTCCTCCAGCCTCATCCCGCAGGATTTACAAGACACCGTCACCGATTGGATGTGGCTGGAAATGCTCCAGCCGTCTGCGCTGGTGGGACTGCCCGTCACGCCTCGCGCCGGCGGATTCTGGACCGGGGTGGAATTCCTCTCTGCTGACGACCCGACCTGGCAGGCCTGGATGCCGCAGGCCATCTTGAACGTGCAGGCGCTCTACTCCAACTGGCTGGTGATTGACCCCACCTGGACCGTCAGCCGGACCAGCCCATTCGTCTTTTCGCCCGTCCCGGGCGCAGATGCCCTCTACACTGATACGAGCCGTCTCGTGGCCGGGGCGCACGCCCTCAGCCTGAACGCGGCCCTCTTCCCGACAGCCAACCTCCCCGGAGAGATAAATGCCTGGTGGCAATCCGCGCCGCGCGATTCAGCCTGGTGGAACACCTGGTTCGACCGTTACGAGGCTTTCGCCGTCTACCATGCCGACCTGGCAGCCCAATCCGGGGCGCAGGCGCTCATCCTGGGCGGGGACTGGGTGGCTCCGGCCTTGCCCGGCGGCCAGATCAACGGGGCCAGTTCCGGGGTCCCGGCGGACGCGGCCTCGCGTTGGAGCGATATCCTGTCGAAAGTGCGTACTCATTATGGCGGGACTGTCTTGTGGGCAATTTCTTTTTCCAATGGGCTGGGCACGGTCCCGGATTTCATCCACATCCTGGACGGCGCCTACCTGCTCTGGTACGCCCCGCTGGGTGCTTCTCTCTCCGCCAGTGTGGACGAGATGCGCCTGACGGCCGGCGCGCTGCTGGACAGCGTAGTCCAGCCTTTTCAGGTCTCCCTGAACAAGCCGGTCATCATCGCCGCGGCCTACCCCTCGGCAGACAGCGCGGCGATGGCCGGGATTCCCGCCCAGTTCGCGCTCCAGC
>JBFMCM010000222.1:0-4344 GCA_040754355.1 Chloroflexota bacterium
GGATTCCGAGCCGGGGGTCTTGATGGTCTCGCCGGCGATTTTTTCCAGCCACTGGAAGCGTTCCTTGCTCATGCCTTCCGGCAGGATGGCGATGGACTGGCAGCCCAGCAGGGCCGAGTCGTACGCGCCGCCGCGGCAGAAGTTGCCCGTGGACGGCCAGACGGCTTTCTGCGTGGTCGGGTCGAACTGACCGGTGACCAGCCGCGGCACGAGACAGCCGAAGGCCGCCCCGACCTTGTGCGCGCCGGTTGGGAACCATTTGCCGACCAGGACGATGATTCGGGCTTTGACGCCAGTCAGCGAGGAGGGCAATTCGAGGAAATTGACGCCGCCGAAGCTTGTCTTGAGCGAAGTCGAAGGGCCGCCGTCTTTGGCTGTGGGTTCGTTGTGCCAGGCGATGCGGAACAGGTTGCGCGGGTCCACATCCCACAGGCCGACATCTTTGAGCGACTCTTTGACTTTTGCCGGGATCTTAGCCGGGTCTTTCATCTGGGCAAAGGTTGGGATGATGATGTTACGCTCGCGGGCGCGCTGGATGGCGCGCGCCCGGCGGTCTTTGTGGAGGGTGAGGTCTATCGTGGTCATTGAGGAGAACTCCTGGGAGGGGAGGAAAGTTGTCTGACAACTTGAATTATACTCCAACCGGGGGAAACCGGAAATTAACGTTTGTCCAAGTGCTATAATTACAGCATGGATGCCAATTTCGATCCGAAATTCTATCGCGAGCGCTGGAAAGCCGTCGAAGAAATCGAGCGACAGGAACTGCGCGCCATGTCCATTGACAAGCATTGGAAGCAAATCAACGTGCTTGCCCGATTTGCAATCGAGAATGGCTTGGTCCGCAAAGACGACGATGGTGAAATGGGAGTGTTCCTGCGTTGGGCAAAATTAAAAGGGGCGGGATGAAACTGCATAAGGATATCGAACCGTTTCGAGCAGCCATCGAAGCCACTCAGCGATTGCTTGCGAGGTTCGATAATCGCGGTGTGATTATTGGGGGAATTGCCGTCGGCTTTTTGGGCAAACCGCGTTTGACAGAAGATGTTGATGCGATGTTCCTGCTTTCAACGCAGGAGATACCTGAATTCCTGGCAGCCGCGAAGCAGGAGGATATTCTACCCAGAATCCCGGACGCGGAGGAGTTCGCCCGTAAAAATCGAGTTCTATTGTTACAGCATTCTCCCACCGAGACGAACATTGACATTTCCCTCGGCATCCTACCTTTTGAAGAGGAAATGGTTGCAAGAGGAATTGTTCAATCAACCAGCACACTATCCATTCGGCTGCCAACCCCCGAGGATTTAATCATCATGAAGGCAATTGCCCACCGTCCGAAAGACTTGGAAGATATTCGTACGATTATTGATAAGAACCCTCAATTAGATACGGGTCGAATCCAACGATGGGTTCGATCCTTTGGCGAAATTCTCGAAACACCGAATTTGTGGAACGAAATATCTGGTATGTTCAAATAGTAAGAAAAAACTCCGAAGCGAAAACTTCGGAGTTTTATTTTTCATGCCTTGCTCGCGGGCGCGCTGGATGGCGCGCCTCCGGCGGTCTTTGATGAGGGTGAGGTCAATTGTGGTCATTTCTGGGAACTCTGGGGGGGGGAAGTTGTCTGACAACTTGATTATGTCGCAAAACAAAAAGTGCAACGAATTTTATTACATCGCTCTTTTTATAAACAGAGGCGTGTATTAGCAACGGCGTAGCTATTGTCCATTGGAGTGGGTATTGGGCAGTTCCCTTTATGATTCTGGCTTTTGATAACAATACGCGAACCGTGGTAGTTTTATATGCAAGTAAGGTTGTAGGCCCGCTTTGCAAAACATCTTGTCCATATCGTCAGATTCAAAACTCTGCTCAATCGCGAGTGCCCACTTACCGGGTTTTATAACTCTTGCCATTTGATTAACAGCCCTTTGCAGAGCCCCTGTATCTCGTTTTATATATTTCAACACTGCTTCACAGAAGGCGAGATCGTAAAAATTAGAAAATAGGGTTTGAAGAGGCTTGCTCATATCCGCTGTTATGAATTTAACGGTTCCTGGTTTATAGGTATCTGGATACTGCCTCTTGAGTAATTCTAATTCTTCTTTCGGCCTTATAAGATGGTCAGCCTTTTTTTCGACTACTGTGACTTGAGTTGAACCAAGTATCCATAACAAGGCGAAAGGTTCGCTTCCTACACAACCGAATGTAACGATTCTATCCATTGGTTTGGATAGTTGTTTTATCCATTCGAGGTGATTGAGTAAACCAGTAGTTTCAAAATTAGGCAACCCAATAGGTTTCATGCTCTCATTATCAATATCAAATGTCCCGGTGAAGGAATTTAGTGATGCGCACGCCGCCGGAATCTGTCCTACGGGAGAAACTGCAATGCCATAATGCCAGAGATCAACATGAAGCACGTCGGGTTATTCACTCAGCTCAATAGGATCAAGAGTGCCCACACTCCCGCGGTAACCAGGGCGACCAGGCCGAAGACGGCAAAGAGCAGCCGCAGGCGGGGGGAGAGGGCCTGCGCCAGGCCGAACAGGAAGAAGGCGACCGCCAGGATGGCCAGCACGCTGGTGTAGGAATCGGATTTGCGGTTCCAGCGGTCGTACTCATCCGCGGCGGCGTTCTGCTGGGCCACCAGGTCGTTCGCCGCGAGGTAGACATCGTCCACGTAGGCCTGCATGTCCGGCATCCCGTCCTCGGTGGCGGGAGCGTAGCGCGGGTCGGTGAAGAAGATGGAGAACTTTATAGCGGTATCGGCGCGCGCCTGGGCCGCCTCGGCTTGCAATCGGCTGTCCGCTGCGCCCTGGGCATCCTCGTCCTCCTGCTGCTGGAGGGCCGTCAATTGCAGGACGGTGGCCTCCTGCGCGTCCTGGAGGTAGCCTGCCAGCACGTTCATGTCGTACGCGGATTGCAGTCCCTGGCGGTGGAGTTCCCCGGCTGCCTGGATGGCATAGGCCTGCGAATCGCGGTTGCTGATGGATGCACGGATATTTGCATCGGCTTGCAAGCCGGCGACGATGGCCGTGATGACCGTCGTAAGGACCGTCAGGACGACCACTAGGGTTTTGTAGCGGTCGGCGTTCTGGGAGGGGGAAATTGGCTGGGAGGTGGATTCGGTCACAGTACACCTCCCCGCAGCATGAAGAAGAGCACCTCGATCACAACAATAGCCACCCAAGCCAGGCCGTACACACTGAGGCCGATGACCAGGGTCGGCAGGCGCAGGCGTTTCCCGCTGATCTGGGCAATGGCCAGCCAGAAGAGACTGATGGCCAGCAACACGATGGCAACCGTCAGCCAGCGCTGTTCGGCGTAGTAGCGCTCGGCGAGCCGGAAGGAGGCCTGCGGGTCGAGGTTCGAAAGGTCGGGACTCCCGGTCTCCAGGGCCTCGAAACGCCTCTGCAGGTCGTAGGTCCCATCTGGATTCTCATAGATCGGTTCGGTCGCCAGCGGGGCCGCCAGCAACTGCAGGTTGGGGAGCAGGTACTGGCGCAGGTTGGCGGCCTGGGCCGCGGCAGCCGGGTCGCCGCTGGCCTCCAGGGCTTCGACCTCCGCCAGGTAGATGGCATAGTTTTCCGCGAAGTTGGCTTCTTCGTACACCTGCTGCCAATTCTCGTTCGCGAAGGCCTGTTTCTGGATCGCCTCCAGGATACCCTGTCGGTCGGCGTCTCCCGCGCTGGAGGCCACCAGACTGGTGCGCCAGGCTGCCAGTGCGAAGGTGGTCGAGACGATTGCAATCAGAATGGCAATCAAGAAGTCACGGCGGGTGGAATTATACCGGGGGGAATTTTCCATGGCTGCTCCTGAGGGACTGAGGCAAGAATTAACAAAATTATAGTCTGTTTTTAATGCAATCCATTCCCAACTGTTGTATCATGTGTTTAGACCGTTGTGGTCGAGAAAGGAGGTACCAGTCAAAACAATGATTGCAATACCTCGAGGAGGCAAGACCGGGTAACCCTCCGGGCGTAACAAGCCCTCTCGCTTGCGCCTAACGTCTCCCACGACGAACGCGGTTTTCCCCGCTCCTGCCTCTGCAAGAAACAAGACCTGGCGGATGGAGTCAATCCATCCGCCTATTTTTATCTGTGGTTGAACCAAGGGAGCGGCTAAAGGAATGGGTATTCATTTCCCCTCCAGTTTCTTGCTACGTTATTTATGAAGCGTTTCAAACTTATCACACTAATGTCATTCTGAGCCTCGCAGGGGCGAAGAATCCCGCTTGATTTACGCCTAAATGGCGCAAATCAAGCGGAGACCCTTCGCTCGCCCCTTCGCGGAGTTTACATTGAGAGAAGCGAATGTGCTCAGGGCTTCGGCTCAGGGTGACAGAAT